>CANQEF010000149.1 GCA_947594675.1 uncultured Bacilli bacterium | reverse complement strand
CTGCTCCAGTAGAGGCAGCACCAATTGCTCCAGAAGTAAAACCTGATTCAACTGATGTTGAAAATAAAGATGATATTTTTAAAGCAGTTAATGATATCTTTGCAGAAAATAATGTTTTAAGTGATGAGAATAAAAATAGTAGTATAAATGTAGTAAATCCAGAAGATGTTGCTAAAGCAGTTGGAGAGGTTATAGATAACTCAACTGAAGAAGTTATTCCTAAGGATACAAAAGATGTTGAAAAGATATCTAATGATGCTATTAATTTATTAGATGATGATTTAAAACTTCCTTTTGCTGATGAAGAAAAGCAGGATGAGGAGAAGAAATTTAGCGATCAAGAATACTTAACTGATGAGATAGATCAAAATATCTCTGATAAAGATTTATTTGGTGATTCAATACTTAATTTAGATAAAATTGATTTAGATTATGCAGATGATGATAATAATGCTGATATTTCTTCAAATATGAATATTATTGATGATATTACTAAATCTATGTCTAATTTAATTAGTTTAAATAAAAAGCAAAGTGATAGAATTATTGATTATGAGAAAGCTATAAATAGATTGCGCAGAAATACTAATGATTTTGTAAAGAGAAATAAATCTTTAGAAGATGAGATAAGATATTTGAATGGAAAAATTAGAAATTATGAAACTATAGTTTCTAAGTTAGAAAAAAGAAATCAAGAATTAGATGATAGAATAAAAGATCAAGCTACGGTTATAAAAAATCAAGAAAGAGAAATATCTTCATTGAAACCAAGTGCTACTAGTAAAGAAGAATTGTTGAAATTGATACAGGATGCTAATTCTTTGATAGATGATGATGAAAGATTTAACTATAGGAAATCTTCTTAAGATGCTGAAATATTTCAGTATCTTTTTTTCGGAAAAAGTCTTATTTTGTTTTAATGATTTTTTTCTATTGATAGACTTTTTTACAGAAATTTAGTACAATAAGAGTGATTTTATTTTTAATATGAATGGAGATGCTTTATGTTAGAAATTAAAAATTTATGTTGTAAAGTAAAAGATACTGAAGAAAATATTTTAGAAGATTTTTCTTTAAATATAAAAAAAGGTGAAGTACATGTTATTATGGGACCTAATGGTACTGGTAAAAGTACTTTAGCTAAAGTAATAATGGGACATTATAAATATGAGGTTGTTTCTGGAGATATATTATTTAATGGAGAAAGTATCTTAAATTTAAGTGTTTCAGAAAGGGCTGAAAAAGGTATTTTTTTATGTATGCAAGATCCTACTGTGATTGAAGGAGTTTCTAATAGTGAGTTTTTAAGAACAGCTTTAGCGGAAGTAACAGGAAATAAAGTTAATCTTTATACCTTTATAAAAGATATGGAACAGGTTATGGA
This sequence comes from uncultured Bacilli bacterium, assembly GCA_947594675.1. The sequence goes on along the minus strand of CANQEF010000149.1, from coordinate 1,137 downwards.
TGATGTAAGTTTGAATGGTAATATGTTACATCGTTCATTAAATTTGGGATTTAGTGGTGGAGAAAAAAAGAAAAATGAAATTTTGCAGTTAAAGATTCTAAAACCTAAGTTTATTATTTTGGATGAATTGGATTCAGGCTTAGATGTTGATAGTTTAAGAATAGTTTGTGAAAATATAAATAAATATTTAAATGAATTTCCTGATACTTCTTTATTGATAATTACACATTATCCTAGAATTTTAGAATATTTAAAGCCACAATATGTTCATATTCTAAAAGATAAGAAAATTTTAAAAACTGGTTCAGAGAAGTTAGCTTTTGAAATAGAAAAAGAAGGTTATAATGGGGTTAATATTATGATTGGAAATGATATAAATGAGTAAAATATTATATGTAATAGATAATAATGATAATAAAAATTATGATTATCATATAGTAGAAGATACAATTATTTATCACTTTTCAATTAATAGTAGTTCAAATGTTAATATTAATTTGGATAAAGAAGATGTTAGTTTATATTACTATTATAGTGCTATAAATTATGATGACAATTTTTTTAAGATAAAAGTTATTCATAATAAAAATAATACACATAGTGAATTGTTTAATCATGGAGTTAATGTTAAGGAAAATAAGCTTGTTTTTAATGTAGATGGAGTTGTATTAAAAAATAGTTGTAAATGTATATGTAATCAAGATAATCAAATTATTAATATGATGAATGGTAAAAGTACGATATGTCCTAATTTGCTTATTGATAATTATGATGTAAATAGTAGTCATTCTGCTTATATAGGGAAGTTTAAAGATGAGCAATTATTTTATATGGAAAGTAGAGGAATTTCAAAAGAAGCTTGCTATCGATTATTATTAAATGGTTTTCTAATAAATACTGATAGTATAGAATTAAATAGAATAAAAGATTTTATTAAAGAAATTGAAAATATTTAGGGAGGTGATATTTTGAATAGAGAAGACTTTTCTATGTTGGACGATGATATAGTGTATCTAGATAATAGTGCTACTACTTTAAAGCCCAACATTGTAGTTGAGAAGATGGATGAATATTTAAAAATGTATACTTCTAATATACACAGAGGAGACTATGATGCAGCAATTAAAACAAATAAAG
>CANQEF010000148.1 GCA_947594675.1 uncultured Bacilli bacterium | reverse complement strand
CTTTCATTATCAAAATCTTGTTGTTGTAAAAGTAATATTTTCTTTAAAATATCATAGATGCAACCACAATCTTTTTTTTCTTCTTTTTCTTCATTACAGCAATTATTCAAGTGAATTCCTCCTTTCACATAAATTCTCAATAACAACATCCTCTAGACACATAATTGCACAAATACAGTTAATATTTAAAGTAATAAATTGACCAGTTGATGAGTATTCATTATCATTATTTGTTAATATTAATAAAGTAACGCAATCATTATGAACATCACTTACTCTAAATAAAGAACTAGTATTTACATTTCCATCTTCTGAAGTATAAGTTGCTTCAAATATTTCTCCATTTCTTTTGTATAAGGTTATAACTCTAGTATTGTAGCAAGTATTATTAACAACAGGACCTAAAAAAGGTCTAGTACAACCAGCATCTAAAGAACAAGTATTTTGAGAATTTCTTTGTAGTAAGCATATAAACTTAAGCAAATTTTTAATACAACTATTAGTACTCATAATATCCACCTCTTTATCTATTTCTAATATAAAGTATTCTAAATAATAAAAATTGTGTTTATAAATACCTATATAATTTTATGAATAAAAATGTTAAGTAATGTAAAAATTATGTATACTATCCAAAAAAATATTGCTATAAAGAAAATAAAAATATAAAATATTAGTAAGAATAGGGTTTGGTTGTATTAATTAGACTATATTCTCAAATAAAATAAGGAGGTGAAAATATGGCTATACATGTTGATGAACAATCACTTAATGATTTAAAAAATGCATTATCTACAGCTGGTGAATCATACAAGAAGAATTTAACTAAACTTACAAATTTAATTAATCAGATAACTAGTGGTGATATTCAAGGAGATCCAGCAACTGATTTATTACAAAAATATCAAAGTAAGGAAACAACTCTAAATAATATAGCAACAACAATTGATGAAGCTGAGGAATACATGGGTATGCAAACTAGCAAATTTGGTACTCTAATTAGTGATCTTAAGAGTACAATGAAATAATAAGAAAGGAGAACATAATATGAATTTAACAATTAATCCAGGAGCTGCTACTGATGATGCTGCTCAAATAGATTCAATAGTATCTCAAATCCAACAAGATATGGAAACATTAGATGCAGCTATTAAAAGAAATATTCCAGATGGAATTGAAACAACTTGGTCAAATACCGTAAGACAAAATTGGGAAAACTACTATAATTCAGATATTCCATCTGCTATGGAAGAAATGAAATTATCAGCTAGTAACTTAAGACTAGCAGTAGAACAAGCTATGAAATTTGATCAAGAACAAATGTAATACATTGCTACATGCAATGTATAATAATGTGAAATAGAATATAATATATTTCTTATTATTATGCATTGCATTAAAAAGGAGGAATATTATGGCAAGTGTTCAAGTTGCAGTCTACACTGACTATGGAAATGATATATATGTTAGAGCAAATGATGCATTACAAGTAATTGATTATAACGCAATTGAGGCGGCATGTGATGATATCGTAAATTTGTCAAAAACAGAATGCGAAAGCATCTCAAAAAAAGTTAAAAATGTTCATTGTGGACAGGATATATTAAGCGTCAAAGATAAGACTATGGAGCCATTAATAGAAGAGGTTGGAGATTTAATAGCAACTATTCCTACATACATTGAAAATACTATTGCTGAAGTTAAAAATCGAGCTGAAACCATTTATATTCAAGAGCAAACAAGATTAAATAATGATGCATTGCGAAGATTTCAGGCAATGAGAGAAGCAAAAAATAATGCAAAATATCAAGCAGATAAATAAGGAGGAATAGTATGTCATTAAAAACATGGGCTACAGGTAGGAATGATATTTATGAAGATGAAAACGCCATAAATAAAGTAATTACAGATTTGAATGCTTTTGATAGTGATTTTGAAACTACAAAAAGTGAAATTCAAATGGCTATTAATAGATTAAATAGTTGCACCGGTTTTACACAATATATTGGATACACTAATCCTAATGCTTTTGATGAACTGATAGATTTTGGCAAAACTGCATTAGATGAAATTGTAAAGCAAATACAGCAAAAGGTTGATGAAATTAAAGAATATAATGATTCTTCTTGGTTTGAAAAGGCAGCTAGTACAGTATTAATGGCAGGATCAAAAGTTGGAGAAGGAGTCCTTTCTGTAGGAGAAGGAATTGTTGATACAGGCGCAATGTTAATAGAAGGTGGTTTCAAGTTATTTAACTGTGAAGATACTGCTAACTCAATTGAAGGATTTATCAAGACCGATTATTCACATGACCTTTTTAATGTTTACTATGATAGTGATTTAGCAAAATCTAGTTTTTTTACTGAAGATAGTGGACTTGCGGATATAGGTGAAGGTATAGGCGTTACTGCTGGCTACCTTGCTCTTGGCGGATTTATTTCAGGCGCAGCAGGCTCTAAAATTACAGCTGTTAATAATTTTTTACCAGGACCTTTAAAAGCATCTTCTACGACTTTAACAAATACTGGGCTTGCTGCTGTCACCGGTTTTGGT
>CANQEF010000147.1 GCA_947594675.1 uncultured Bacilli bacterium | reverse complement strand
GCAAAAAATCCATTAAACCCTTATAAAATAACGGTTTGTTCTTTGTTTTGACTTAAAGTAACTGTCAAACTCGGGAGGAAAATATTAACAATATATTTTCTTTTTTTCTGTCGAATTATATGATATAATTAAATGACTAAGGTGGTGAAAAATTTTGGATTTAATAAGAGTAAGAAATGTAGAAAAAAAATATAAAAATGGTGTAACAGCTATCTATGATTTAAATCTTGCTATTGAAAAAGGCTCATTTGTCTTCGTAATAGGCGGTTCTGGAAGTGGAAAGAGCACTTTGATAAAAATGCTTTATCGCGAAGAAAAACCAACAAAGGGCCAAATAATAGTAGGTGGTTTAGATGTAGCTAAATTAAAAAATAAAAAAGTTTATAAATTACGACGCAAACTAGGAATAGTTTTTCAAGATTATAGATTATTACCCAAATTAACCGTGTATGAAAATGTGGCTTTTGCCATGGAAGTAATAGGAGCTAAAAAAGAAGACATTCGAGTAAAAGTATTGAAAGCTCTAGAAGATGTTGATTTAAAAAATAAAGTTCATAATTATCCAGATCAATTATCTGGAGGAGAACAGCAACGTGTTGCAATAGCAAGAGCTATAGTTAATGATCCAAAACTTTTACTTTGTGATGAGCCAACAGGAAACTTAGATCCCGAAAAAAGTATGGAAATCATGAAAGTACTTAATGATATAAACAAAAATAGAGGAACAACAATAATAATGGCAACTCATGATAAAGAAATAGTAAATAAAATGAAAAAACAGGTTGTGACTTTAAAAGATGGCCGTTTAGTAGACTTTAAACAGAAAGGAACATATAACAATGAAGCCGCTTAGAATGTTAGGAAGAAGTATTAGAGATGCTTTAAAAAGCTCAATTAGAAATTTTAGCTTGTCACTTGCCTCAATTTCATGTATTACTATTACTTTAATTATTGTTGCAGTAGCGATAATAGCCTCTGTTAACGTTGAAAAGGTAACAGAAAAATTAGAAAAAGATTTAACCATAGTTGTTTTTATGGAAAACGATGTTACCGATGAAGAAATCGAACATACTAAAGAAATGTTTAGCAAAATAAAAAATATTGATAGTTATAAGTTTAAATCAAAATTAACAGTAAAAGAAGAAATGAAAAAAGAATCCGATGTTTTAGGAGCTGTTCTAGATAATTTTGAAAGTGATGAAAGTCCTTTAAAAGATACTTTTCAAATAAAAGTAAAAGAAATAGAAAACATCAAGGATACAGCTGAAACAATTGAAAAATTAGATAAAATTGCTGTAGTAAGATATGGTGAAGGAATGGTTGATAAATTAATAAAAGCTTTCTCTTCAATTCAAAAAGTAACATATGGAATTGTAATAGCTTTAGTATTAGTAACTATTTTCTTAATAATTAACACTATTAAATTAACGATATCTGCTCGTAAAAGGGAAATAAGCATTATGCGTTTAGTAGGAGCAAGTAACTTTACAATTAAAACACCTTTCATTATAGAAGGTATGATTCTAGGAATATTTGGTTCAATCATTCCTATAATTTTAACAATCTTTGGTTATAAAGCTTTTTATAATCATTTTGGAGGACATTTATTTTCTAGAGTAATTATTTTAATCAAGCCAGAACCATTTTCATTTACAATAGCTTTAATTATTTTAGGAATAGGTATTTTAGTCGGTATGATTGGTAGTGCTAGTGCCGTTAAAAAATATTTAAAAGTCTAATGAAAAAATGTTTAATAACTTTTCTTTTAATAATTATTATTGTAACTACGATAGCACTACCTGTAGATACAAAAGCTCAAACTATAAAAGAATTTGAAAGAGAAGTAGAAAAATATACACAAGAATTAGAAGATAAAAAATCAAAAATTGCTAAAAATGATGAAGAAGTAGCTGCTATCAAAGCGAAAATTGCTAACATTGAAACTCAAATAAAGCAAGCTGAATCTGAAATAGTAGCTCTTCAAGAAGAAATAGATAAAAGCAATAAAGAAATAGAAAAGAAAACTGAAGAAAGTAAAAAAATTATTGAATATTATCAAATTTCAAATGGAAATAATATTTATTTAGAATATGCTTTTGGAGCAACAGATATAACTGATATGATATACCGCATGTCTATAGTTGAACAGCTAACTGAATACAATGAGCAAATTATGAAACAACTTGAAGAATTAATTGCTCAAAATGAGCAACAGCAAAAAAATTTAGAAACCAAAAAAGTTGAATTAAATAACTTAAGTAAAGAGCTTGAAAGTGAAAAAGAAAGAATTAATGCTGATACCGCATCTCTAAAAGCTGGAGCAAGTACAATAGAGGACCAAATTAAATCCGCTAAAAAACAAATCCAAGATTTAAAAAATATGGGATGTCGTGATGATGAAACACCAGAAGCATGTGTTTACAGAAAAAATCAAAATTCAGGTGGAGCTGCCTCACTTCCAAGTACTAATGGCTTTTATCGACCTATTGAATATGGATATATGACACAATGGTATTCCGGGTATGGTGGACACTTAGGCGTAGATATGTCTAGCT
>CANQEF010000146.1 GCA_947594675.1 uncultured Bacilli bacterium | reverse complement strand
CATCAAATAATTTTATCATATTATTAGTTTTTTCAATATAATTTTTCATAACCTCAACATCAATTGACCAAGTATAACTAGGCTTGCTAATAATTCTACTAGAGTAAACCCATTTTTCTTCATTTTTCTTACCTCTTCTTAATTATAGCATGAGCTAGGAAATATTTTCAACTACTCTACCTGTAAAATTTTTTCCATATTTTTTATTTCAGCCAGTGATTTATCTGAATATAAATCTTTATCAAATAAAAAGCCATATCTAAATAAGCAAAATCCTTCGTAAAATTTATTGTTTCTACTTAACATGATTTCACGCATAATTATATTATCATTTGTGAGCCATTCGTTACTTCCACTTTTAGCATAAAAATCAAATGTTCCTACTTTATAAAAGGCTAAAGCTACCAAGAGTTTTATGTTTTCATTTTTTATTAAAGATGTCCATTTTTGTAGGACTTGCTGAAATCCTTGCGTTTCATTAAAAAATCCATAATATATTTGAGGCATTATAAAATCAACATAATCTTTACTACTTAACCATTGTTTTACATCAGCATAATTCTTAGTATAATTATTTTCAATATTGCCTTCAGGAGATACACCAAATGATACTTTCTTTTCTTGACATACTGTATGTACTTTTTTTAGCAAATTATTAACAATCATTAAATTATAAGATGCTTTATCAATATAAGAATGTGTTTTTAAATAATTTTCATAGTCTAATAGATCAATATCATTACTAGGATAAAAATAATCATCAAAAATAACACCATCGACTTTATAATTATCAACTATTTCTTTAACACCATCAACAATTAAAGTGGAAACTTCTTTTTTACTTGGATTATAATATATTCCATTATTTACATATAAAGTATCTGTTCCTATATATTTGTAAGCTGGATTATTGCTACTTATAGAATTTATATCTTCTGTTGTTCTTACTCGATAGGGATTAATCCAAGCATAAATAGATATTCCTTGTTTATGAGCTTTTTTTAAAAAATAAGCTAAGGCATCTAAAGATTTTTCTCCTTCTGTTGGAGAAATGGCTGTACTCCAAGGAAATATTTTAGATTCATATATAGCATCAGAATTACTTCTTACTTGTAAGACAATTAAATTAAACTTAATATTTTTTACGTCTTTAATTACTTTATCAATATTTTTTTTCATTTTTGAAATATCTTCATCTTTAATATATTTTATAAAATCAATGTAACTAAAAAATAAACCTTTCTTTTCATTATCATAACTAATTACTTCTTGAGTAGTGTTATCTCTACTAAAGGCAACTAAAGCTAATAAACCAAATATAATTAATAAATTCTTTATTTTCATGTTTTAATTATAATTTATCATGAAGTCTTTTATTGTCGAAAATTATCTAGTTATTTTATCTTTTTCTATTATAAATAATCTTTTATCTCGGTAAAAAGCATAGAAAATATTTTCTAAAGATTTATTTTCTTTTCTTAATGTTTCTTGTAACCAAATTTTATTTTTTCCAATTTGATATAAGACATCTTCTTGTTCTTTGCCATCAATAATGACAGGTAGTGGATAGTTATGTTTTTTATCATCTTGTTTTTTAAAGACACTTAATTTTCCACTAGTTTCAAGTATTGCATAATCAACTTCTTCTATAGATTTTATTTCTTTATCACGTAATTGAGTTAATAAATCATCTAAGTTATATCTTTGCTTTAACATTTCTTCAAAATTTACTTTTCCTCTATTAATAATTACAGAGGGGGCACCATCAACAGTATTTCTAATTTTCTGACTTTTTAGGGAAATAAGGGATATACCTATTTGAAGGGCTACTAATATAGAAATAGGAATTATAGATATTAAAATGCTTTTTTTATAGTTTTCAATAGATATAGCAGCTATTTCAGCAATGAAAATAGAAACGATGAAGTCCATAATCGATAACTGGCCTATTTCTCTTTTACCCATTACACGATAAACGGTTGCGATTAAAGTATAAAATAAAACACTTCTAAAGAAAATTGTAAAATATTCCATTTCTATCACCTACTATTAGCTTGGTTTTTTCATATTTTTTTATACATAGCATAAGATTAATTGAGGTGAGTTATGGCTAATTTAAAAAAGTATGCTTTTCGCTTAGGATACACTTTAATAGCATTATTTCTTTCTTTACTTGTAATTATTACTCTATATTATTTTAATTTAATAAATCAAAATATTTATAAGATATTAAAAATTATAATTCTTATTATAAATATTTTTATAAGTGGTTTTTTATTAGGAAAGCAAGCTAAAAGTAAGGGATATTTAGAGGGAATTAAATTATCTAGTATGATAATAATACTTTTCTTGGGAATAACTTTTCTAGCAAATGAGCCTATTAAATTAACAGTTATAGTGTATTATCTAATTATTTTGATTACGGCTACTTTTGGTAGTATGTTAGGCATGAGTTTAAAAGCAAAATAATTTATTTAGAAAAAATAATTAATTAAAAAAATGACAAAATAAATTTTGTCATGCGTCCCTTTAAAAAGGGACCTTTTCTTTTTCCATTTATTATTTTA
>CANQEF010000145.1 GCA_947594675.1 uncultured Bacilli bacterium | reverse complement strand
AATATAATACAAATGTTTGTAATTGTCAATCGAACAAATTATTCTTTATAAGGAGAAAATTACTTATAAACAAAAAAAGTCCTAAGACTTTTAATAATAGTAATTTGTACTGGTATAAGTAGGGGATGGATAAATTGGATAAAAAGGTACGGGACCATACATAGGACGATAAGAACCATTATTCAACTGATTATTATTCGCAATTCCATAACCTAAAGCGGTTCCAGCAAGACCTCCAAAAACAAATGGAGCCCACAAGAATCTTTCATCATCTGAAGAAAGTAAAGTAGGGTTAATTGTTTGAGGAATAAAATTATTTGATCTATACAACATTCTTTGGTTTTGAGGAACTATCATTTTACGAGGATACATAAATTCAACTCCTTTAATAGTATTTTATGAAGAAAAAATAATAATGTCCAAAAAAACTGGTTATTTTAGCCAAAATATGATATAATAAGAAACTAATTAAAGGGGATTGATTAGTATGAAAAGCTTTGATAATGCTGAATTTTTATTTTCACAAATTGAAAAAGAATGTAATTTAAAAAGAATGCCTAAAGAAATTTATAAATTAATTTATTTTACGACTAAAAGCAGAGTTTTTAAAACACTTGATAGTATGCTGCCTTTTTTTAATATTAAAAAGAAAGACAAAGGCTACATTTTTCATTATAACAAGAAAGATTATTGCTTTGAAATTTTATCTGAAAAGAAAATTTTACTTCCTGATAAGAAAAATTTACAAGATAAAAAAGAACGTATTAAAAAGTGTTTATCGCGTTCTTTACGTATCGCAACAACTAATGATTTATTAGATCAAAAGTTTTTAATTATATCTTCTCTACTTGGAATCAATTTTATTGTTGAATACCAAAAAGATGGTGAAGAAAGAATTATTGATTATTCAACAAATCTTATTATGGAAAAATCTGCCTTTTTTAATCTATTTCAAGCTAAAACTATAAATGTTTTAGATAAAGAAACTTTGTATCGCTATCATGAAGATATGGAATATTTAGATGATATAAATTTAATTTATATTTTATTAGCCGGCAAAGAAATTATGACCAATGTTAACAACAAAATAAAAGCTTTTGAAGATATTTCTAATTTCTGTCCTAACCCCCTAAATGATAAAGTAATTGGCAAAGATTGCGATGGTATTTTTCTAGATAGTGAAGATATTAAAACTAATTTTTTAGATGAAGAGATTGATAACTTTACTTTTAATACTACAAATCTTACTTCTCATATCAAAAAGGATTCTAATTATTTTTATTATCAAAAATTGCCTTTTTCTAAAAAAATTCCATTTAATACTTTAGATACATATGTTGCTGATAAGGAAACCAGAACTATATTGCAATCAGAAAATAGATATGGACATTGTCATTATAATTCTATAAAACTTTTGCAAGCTTTAACTACTTCCTCTTATGATCAAGCCTATATAATTAGTGGAAAAATCAAACTAACAGAATATGACTACGTATATCATTCATGGGTTGAATTAACCAAAGACAATAAAATAATGGTTATTGATTTTAATAGGAATGTCATCATGAAAAAAGAAGATTACTATAATATGAAAAAACCTATCATTATTAATAAAACATCTCTCGAAACAATTAATAAACTTTTAGAATATGAAGATGCTTTTAACCTTTACCTTCCAACGAACCTAGAAGTATACTTTAATGAAGAATTTATAAAAGATTTTGAAAAAAATAAAAGTTTAATCAAAAAATAGTGTAGAATATAAAAGAGGTGATAAGAAATGGAACGTCTTCAAAAAGTAATAGCTTACTCTGGCTACACATCAAGAAGAAAAGCTGAAGAATTAATTATTAATAATCATGTTAAAGTAAATGGACAAATTGTAAATAAATTAGGAAGTAAAATATCAGAAAAAGATATAATTGAAATAGATGGTAAAATCCTTGAAAAAGAAACAAAAGAATACTATATATTAAATAAACCGCGTGGCGTAGTTTCAACATCCAACGATGATAAAAAGAGAAAGACAGTTACCGATTTAATAAAAACAGATAAAAGAATATATCCTGTAGGGAGACTAGACTATGATACAACGGGCGTTTTATTACTAACAAATGATGGCGAATTTGCTAACATCTTAATGCATCCTAGCAATAAATTAGAAAAAGTATATATTGCTAAGGTAAAAGGAATTTTTACTAAAGAGGCTCTTGATACAATAAAACAAGGTATTATGATTGATGATACTAAAGTTTTCCCTCTACGTATAAAAATTAAAAAAATAAATCAAAAAAATAATACTTCCATGGTTCAAATAACAATTCAAGAAGGAAAAAATCATGAAGTAAAAAGAATTTTTGAAAGTGTTGGATATGAAGTGTTAAAATTAAAAAGAGAAAGAATGGCCTTTTTTGACTTAAAAGACCTTCAATCAGGACAGTGGCGAAAATTAACACCAAAGGAAGTAGCAAAAGTATATAGTTTAAAAAAATCACAAAATAAAAAGCCCTAGGGCTTTTATTAAGCTGCTTCAGCTAATTGTCCTTCTTCTTGACCTTCAGCTAATACAATAGCACCAGTAGGACAAGATTCCAT
>CANQEF010000144.1 GCA_947594675.1 uncultured Bacilli bacterium | reverse complement strand
AGTAAGGACAGTGAGCCCTCAACAGGCCTCTTCACAAGTAGTAAAACCTGTTGAAGTACCGCATCAAGTTATTCAAAAACCCGTGCAAAATCAAGCAATTCCACCCAAAGCAAAATAGGCAGCTTAACTAAAAGCTGCTTTTTTTTAACAAATCATTTAATTTAAAATTCTATAATTTGGAGACATTATTTGTAAAGTTTTTGATATTGTTTATTATTTTGCAATAATTCATCATGAGTTCCTACTCCAACAATTTCTCCCTTGTCCATTACGTATATCTTATTACAATCCTTTATCGTTGATAATCTATGTGCGACAATAATTATAGTATAATCGGCAGATATATTATTTATTGATTTTTGCAACTCATTTTGAGTAATGTTGTCTAATGCATTCGTTGCCTCATCGAATAAAATTATCTTACTCTTTTTTAGTAAGGCTCTTGCTATTGCTAATCTTTGCTTTTAACCACCTGATAAATTAGTTCCACCTTCTCCAAGCAATGTATCATAATTATTTGGAAGTGTCATAATGTAGTCATGAATTTGTGCTACTTTACAAGCACTCACTATATTGACTTCGTTTAATAAGCCTGTATTTTTATCACTAATTTTTTATTTTCTTTTGATAATTTTTTAACTTTATTTAATGTTGCTTTCTCATAGATATATATGGTAAAGAAACTAATAATATAAATAAAACCAAGTATATAATTTAAATATACAACGTATGCCAAAATAAATATGTCAGTTATTAGATTAAAAAAATCAAATTGGACTATTGATAAAATTGATGAGGCTTGCTCTGGGTCATTTTTTATTCTATTAGTAAATTCTCCAGATGAGTGTTGATCAGAATTAGATGTTTCCATATTAAAAACATTTTTAATCATATCTTTTCTAATGTTGAATATTAATTTTTGATTTATATTTTTTATATAAATCACATTTATTAAATATCTTGTACATACACGTAGTAAACTTAGTCCTATCATTAATAAAGCAAATTTTATTGATTTATCTATATTAAACTTTGTTAAGTTTGTCAATAAATTATAGTAAAAATAATTAACGCTACAATACTTTTATTAATTGTTTTAAAATATTTGAGCATCTTTACTCCATCTTTTTTCATTTTCATCAACTATCTCACTACCTTGTTTGATGATGTTTTATCAAAGATTGATACATCTATCATTTCATCGCCTTTTTGGGCAATTATATAACCACTTTTAGAAATGTTCTTATCGCTAATTACAACAACATTTCCATTGTACATGATTATTGTTTGCATAATTCTTTTGTTATTTAATTGAGATGCTATTTGTTTAAAAGCCTCATGTTGCCAAATATCAGCGATTGATACATTTAATCCTGTATCTTTTATTTCATATTTTTCTTTTATCTCATTGGACAAATTTCTTGCTAATGAATTGTTTTTAAGTTCTTCTTTTACGTTACCATGGGTGTGACCAATTGATATAACATCATAATCAGAAGTAGATACAAGTTTTTTAAATAGTCCTTCATCTAGGGAAACTGTTGTTTCTTTTAATGATGCAAAGTTAATATTTGGAAATATTATGTCTTCAAATACTACATATTTTTCATTATTCATTATTCTTGATTTTCCAAGTAATAAAAATGGTATTTCCTGTGCAGTTTCCGGGTTATTTATTCTATTAATAACTTTTTTATATGTTTCATAGACTTTCTCAGCAATAATTACTTTTTCATCATTGTTTGGGATAATTGAAGGAGATAAAGGAATATCACTAACTTCATGAATTGCGTCATTTTCAAATTCTAAGACAATATCAATTATTTGCTCTTCAAATCCTTGTTCAAATAATTTGTTCATTACTGAAGATGGAACATCATTTTTCATGTTTATTGCCTCCATTGGTAAGTTATATGTCATACAAAAATTATAACATTATAATTCGCTTTTTAATTCAAAATAACTATAATTTTCTTAATATTTTACAGTTATTAATCTTTTTAACTTCTCTATTTAGTATTTTTTAATAAGCTGTTTTGCTTATTATTAAATGTTTTTGTATTCAGGTAGACAATTTTCATAAGCAAAATAAAAGCAGCTTAACTAAAAGCTGTTTTTAAATAAGCAAATGGCACGAGAATAGGAGTTATGATAGGTACTTCCACGATTACGCCCTGTTCTAAATAAGCTACTATTAAAGTGACTATATCCATTGCCATGAATAATCCAAGAAATATCATAACAAGCAAAATAGCTAGAGATTTTCCACAATTTTTATTGCAACTGCATTATTTGTTGTTTTGAAAGATTTGTACATTTTTCTATTAATGCAATACTTATTCCTTCCCTTAACATATTTCTAGCTAAAGTATTTGTCGCTTGCTCTTTGCCACGTTTTTCTCCTCTAGCCTCACCTAACTTAATTCCACGTTCTTCGCCACGTACCTCGCCAAGCTTGATTCCACGTGCCTCTCCTCGGGCCTCACCAAGCTTAATTCCACGTGCCTCGCCTTGAACCTCGCCTAATTTGATTCCTTCATCTATATAGCTATTTCTTAAAAACATCTCATCTTCTTCTGGTGTTAAAAAACTTGTATATTTTTCATCTGAATTTATTTTTTCACATTTTTCCTTAAACTTCATTATAAATTCGTCTCC
>CANQEF010000143.1 GCA_947594675.1 uncultured Bacilli bacterium | reverse complement strand
TTATGGGGTAAGGGGTCTTTTTGCCTTTTTTACAAAATCTTGTTTTTTATTTATGCTTTTAAAAAGCAATAGCATAATCTGTCAAAAATTTATCAAATAAAGCTATATTTTTGATTAACAATTATATGGTATAGTATAATCATAAGGAATTCATAAAATGAGTTTAGATCATAATTCTTATAAAAGGGAAATCACAGAATTAAAACCCGAAATAAGTCAAAGAAAAAAGAATATCGAAACTTATTTATTGAGAAGATATAGTATGCATCCAACTTTTGCTCAACAAGTATCAGGTATATTAGATAAAACTACACTTAATGATAGAGATATAAATAGTGGTATGTATGATAGTGTTATTGAATCAGTACTACAACAAGTTTCTTCTTTAAATGATGCTAAATATACAGAGTTTTTCATTTCTTTCTTTATACTGATGCCTTTAATTTTATTATTTATTTTAATTAAAATATCAGTTTTTTGTTTTAAATGGTTTCGCCAACATTTAATTACTGAATTTTCATTTTCGTTAGGAAAAATAGTTTCTATTAAATCTCTACATAATGGATTCAATTTTTTAATAGTTTTATTATTTAATTCTAAGACAAAAGCAAATTCATTATCAAACCCGTTTATTTTACTCATTTTACCACGTATAATCAATCTTATAGAAATGTTAATTGATTTCTTATTGATTGATCCCTTTCTATTTATATTTTTTTTATTATACATCTAGATGTATAATAAAAATCGCACTGTGGATTTGTTCCTATTTATTTACAGCCATTTTTGGACTGGTTAGAGGTGACTCACCTCTCATTATATTATTATGGAAAAGTATTTAATTTTCTTTTTTTTTAGTAATAAATTGATTATTTTTTTATAGTGGTTAGCAAATTTTATTAAAATAATTGTTATGGAAATATGTATAGTCTTTTTAATAATCGATTCAGGTTGATTTGGTCAAATCTCTTAAATCTTTTTTAGTTAATGAAAAAGTGTTGGTAATAATTAAATTTCTTATGACTTTTTTGTTTTTTCATACTCTTTAATTTATCATTTTTTAGTAGTCTTGAACCAAATAACCATACAAATTATTTGATTTTGTATACATTATAAGTAGGATAGCATAAATGTTCTAAATAGGAAGGGGGATATAATTTGCGTAAAAATAAAATAATAATTCTTATAGTCTTTCTTGCAGCAATTATTTTAATGGCAGTTGGTTATTCAACATTTGCTACAGATTTTACTATTAATGGAACTACAGAAATTACTGGTGAGTGGGATGTTAGAATAACAAATATAACGGCTATCCAAGTATCTGATGGTTGTGATGCTGGAACCCCAACTTTTACTAAAGATTCTATTAATTTTTCAGCTAAGCTTAATAAACCAGGTGATGAAATTATTTATGAAGTAACTATAGAAAATTTAGGAACTATTGATGCAGAATTACAGACTATAATATTTACTGAAGAAATTGGTGGTATTGAAGAAATCAACTATACTACTTCTGAGCTTAAGAAAGACTTAAATGTAGGTGATTCAACTACTTTCAATATTATGGTAACCTATGTTAAAGATACTGAAAGTATTCCTAGTGTTAAAACAAAAACATTAATTGGTATAATTCAATATGTTCAAAAAGAAAACTCTTAAAAATAAAAAGCTATTTTTTCTTTTAATCATTTATACACTAAGCCATATCTTCTTGTATACTAATAATTTTTATATTTATTTTCTTAATCCATTATTTTGGTTAAGTTTTTTAATCATTTTTTATCGTCAAGATTTAAAATTACTAAATAAAAAAGAAATTAATATCACTTTGACTATAGCTATTATTTTTTTAATACTTTATTTAGCTAGTGGTTTTATTCTTGGCTTTAATAAAAATCCTTATGGTCATACACTTATTTATATTCTTAAAAGTTTGTGGAAAGTTATCTTACCTATATATGGTATTGAGGTGATGCGTTATAAGCTTATTAAAAGTAATAAAAACTATTTTTGGATCATCGCTTTAATAACCATTATTATTATTATCATAAGTGAGATTAATTTTAAAGCTTTTTTTCTTTCTCATAATATTATTTTTTTACATTATCTTGTTTCTATAATTATACCAATTATTGCTCAAAATATTTTATTTACTTATTTATCTCTAAATTCACATTATAATGTTCCTATTATTATTATTAGAATTTTTAATGAACTACCTAAATTTTTTTTACCAATTATTCCTTATAGTAATTGGTTTATTGAAGGGTCTTTTGCTATCATTAAAGTTTTAATTATTTATTATTTGTTTAAATATTTCGTTTTTAAGAAAAAAAATATACATTATTTTACAAATTTGGCAATGCTTTATCCTTTAACTATTGTTACTTCCATTCTATTAGTATTATTCATGCTTGGATTATTTAATTATCAACCTATAGCTATTTTATCAAACAGTATGAATCCTATTTTTAGAAGAGGCGATGTTGTTATTTATAAAAGAGAAGAAAACATTTTACCGGGAGATATTATTGTCTTTAAATATGAAAGTCAAATTATTGTCCACCGAGTTGTGAGTATAAATGAATATTATGTTACCAAAGGAGATGCTAATAATAGTGTCGATTATATAAAAATTAAAAAAGAGGATATAAAAGGTGTTTATCAATTCCATATCAAATATTTAGGCTATCCTTCTATTTGGTTAAATGAATTTTTTACTAAGGAGAATTAAATTGCAAA
>CANQEF010000142.1 GCA_947594675.1 uncultured Bacilli bacterium | reverse complement strand
ACGGGTTAAAATTTCCCGTTAATGTTTAGTTTTTTTTAAGACATTTTCAAAAATTATTGACAGAAAAAACCCAGTAGACAAATTAAAAAAAATGTAGTATAATTTCCTCGTTAGTTCTTTATAAATCAAAAGAAAGGAGATAATATGAATAATAAAGAAACCGATGAAACACAAATTGTTGTTTTAGGTGGTTTAGGAGAAGTCGGAAAAAATATGTATTGTGTAATGCATAAAGACTCTATCGTTATTATCGATGCCGGTGTTAGTTTTCCAGAAAGTGAACTTTTAGGTGTAGACTATGTTTTACCTGATTTTACTTTTCTTAAAGAAAACGAATCTAAAATAAAAGCTTTATTAATTACCCATGGTCATGAAGATCATATAGGTAGTATTCCCTTTTTATTACAAAGTATTAATATACCTGCTATATATGCACCAAATCATGCCAAAGAATTAATCGCTGTTAAACTACAAGATAAAAACATTAGATATGACAATTTATTTGTATATACCGACCAAACTAGACTTAAATTCAAAGACATTGAAGTTGAATTTTTTAGAACAACGCACTCTATACCAGATTCTCATGGTATAAGTATCACTACCCCTGATGGAACAATTGTAACAACAGGAGATTATAAATTTGATTTAACTCCTATCGGACCTATGGCCGATTTATACAAAATGGCTTGTATAGGTGAAAAGGGTGTCGATCTTTTAATAGGAGATTCAACTAACGCCTTAAATGAAGGCTTTTCAAATAGTGAATCAGTTGTAGATGAAACACTAAGTGAAATGTTCGATAAATGTAAAAATTCACGTATCATAATAGCAACTTTTGCATCTAATATTTATCGAGTAAAACATATTTTTGAAACTTGCTACAAACATAACAGAAAAATTTGTATCTTTGGAAGAAGTATGGAAAATAACATTAATATTTCGTTGAATGGCGGTTACATAGACCACAAAGAATTATTAATAACTCCTGAAGAAGCAAATAATCTAAAACCAAACGAAGTAACAATCCTTTGTACCGGTAGTCAAGGTGAACCTTTAGCGGCTCTATCAAGAATATCAAACGGTACACATAAGCAGATTAAACTTCGCCCCGATGACGTTGTTATATTTTCATCAAGTGCTATCCCAGGAAATGCTCTAAGTATTTCTAAAACCATCAATAAATTATATCTAAAAGGTGTAAAAGTTTATACAAATAGTTATCTAGCCGATTTACACACTTCCGGACACGCTAATGAAGAAGAAGTAAAGTTAATGATTCGTCTAATAAAACCCAAATACTTAATGCCTTTTCATGGTGACTATCGCATGCTAAAAAAGCAAGCCGACATTGGCATAAATTGTGGTATTCCAAAAGAAAATACCTTTATACTAAAAAATGGTGACAGTTTAATTATGAAAAAACATATTATAACTAAAGGACCAAGTTACTCTGGAAATGACGTTTATGTAGATGGCAATAGAATAGGTGAAATAGGAAGTGCCGTAATAAAAGATAGAAAAATTATGTCCAACGATGGTATACTAGTAGTAATAATTAACGTTAATATGAAAAAAAGAGAATTATTAATAAAACCAAATATAACGACAAGAGGCTTTATATTAGTTAATGAAAATGAAAACTTAATACATAAAATAGAAAATAAAGCTGATTATATCATTAGAAATTCTCTCGCTGATCCTAAATCAAATTTTGCAAGTTTAAAAACTGATATCACTGAAGGATTATATCCATATATCAACAATTTAACTGGTAGAAAACCAATTATATTACCAATAATTTTAGATATAAAAAAAGAAAAAGAAGTAGCTGAAGTTAAATAACAGCTACTTTTCATATAATATTATAAATATTTCTCTTTATAATATCTCTTAATTCTACTACACTGCCAGAGCAAAATATAGTTGCTTTTAAATAAAAATATCGTTCTTTTAAATCACGTATTTTTATTAATTCTATATAATGCTCCCAATCTAGTTTATTGAATTCAGGTAAGTATATAGGAAAACACTCATAAAACTGTCTCATATATCTAATATTTTCCCTTGAAAACGTTTCAGTCATACCATAATGATAAGAACACAAATCTGAACATTTTGAAATTACGTTTTCATATCTTTTTTGACTTAAGAAAACATTTTTACCTATCTTCCAAAATAGTAAGAGTCGATTATTGATAAACATCACCTCCTACTATATTATTAAGGATAAATACTAATTTTAACAAACAAAATGATTTATATCTAAATAATATTCAAATCTATGATTATATTTTCCCAACTTATCATCTAATATAGATGTTTATGTTATCTTTTTTAAAGTACACAATAACTAAGTATTTTTGTGTTTTCTTTTACACCTAATTTACTATCTTATCAAGCAAATTCCTAATATAAAAATATTGTGGATATCATCCACAATACTATTATTTTGCCTCCTCTTGAGCTCTCGTCTCACGAACAACTGTAATTTTTATCGTTCCAGGATATTTCATATTAGCTTCAATTTTTTCTTTTACTTCTCTAGCAATCTTATGAGCCTCTAAATCATCAACTTCTTCAGGTTTAACAATTACTCTAAGTTCTCTACCAGCTTGAACAGCATAAGTCTTATCAACTCCTGCAATTCCATTGCCAACCTCTTCAAGCTGTGATAATCTTTGAATATAATTTTCTAAAGAATCATTTCTTGCCCCAGGTCGTGATGCCGATAAAGCATCAGCAATTGCTACTATCGTTGAAATAACACTAC
>CANQEF010000141.1 GCA_947594675.1 uncultured Bacilli bacterium | reverse complement strand
CCTTGACTAAAGTTGATGAAAGACTAAATTTCTACTCTTTATTTTTAAACGCAATTTACTTTTTCATTTAACATTTTTATAAAAAAATGAAAAAAAGACTTTATTTTATGGAACATTTGTGTTATAATATGCGACAAAAGCGGATATATAACCGTTTTTAGGAGGGGAATATGAAAAAAGAAAATTATAGGGACTTAAAAGAAATTTATACTATAAAAGTCGAAGAACAAGAAAGAATAAAGAGAGCTAAAAAGGAATTAGCTGAATTAGAACAATTAAGGGAACAATTAGAGCAAAATCCTTTAATTAAACAGTATTTAGGAGTTTTAATAAAAATAAATAATAGAGCAGATTATTTAAAAGATAATAAGAGCTTTTCTGATGATGATTTATTACAACAAGTAGAATCTAATTACATTCCTGTTGAAAATACTAGTGGAATTTATGTTTGCATGGGAGCATATGATTATCGTGCTATTCCATCAGGAAATCAAGGAAGCGGAGTTGTTAGAGTACAAGGAGAAAAAGACTATTTCTATAAAATTTATAGAAACTTAGAAATGCCAAGTAGTAAATCAGATTTTCACGTTCATAAAAATGATTGCTCAAATTTTGAAAAGTTTAATGTAATTATTCATGCTGAAGATATGGATGATCCTGAATTATTTTTTGAAAGCATAAAGCAGAAATATTTTAGAAATCTTCTTACTAATAGTCAAGAAGATGCCTTTGACTCTATAAGTGAGTATACTGTATCTGGTGAAGGCTATATTAAAAAATAGTGTTTGAGTAATAGTTAAAAAGAATAATGTAGAAGACTTAAAGACTTATAAATTTAAGTCTTTTTCTGTTTATAAAAAAATGATATAATCATAAATAGGAGATGGTAATATGCAAGTACCAAAAAGGTTAGAAAAAAATGATAAAATTGCTATAGTTAGTTTATCAACGGGTCTTTTAGGCGAGAAGTCTTTAGTCCATAAATATGATATTGCTAAAGAAAGACTAGAAAAAGATTTTGGTTTAAAGGTAGTGGTAATGGAAAATACTTTGAAAGGAGTAGATTATTTATATAATCATCCAGAGGCAAGAGCGAAGGATTTAATGGATGCTTTTAAGGATGATACTATTAAGGGTATTTTTTGTGCTATTGGTGGTAATGATACTATAAGGTTATTACCATACATTGATTTTTCTGTAATCAAAAACAATCCTAAAGTATTTATGGGATATTCTGATAGTACAATAAATCATTTTATGATGTATAAAGCAAATTTAGTTTCTTACTATGGACCATCTATAATGTGTGAAATTGCTGACTATGGGAAAATGCCTGACTATGTAAAATCAGCTATAGAAAATATTTTATTTAAAGATTCTAAAGGATATAGTGTTTTATCTAGTCAGTATTGGTCTAATGACTTCGTACCTTGGGATATTAAAAATATAGCTGTATCTAAAAAAATGGTTAAGGAAGAGCATGGTTATGAAATTTTACAAGGAACAGGAAAAGCGACAGGAAAATTATTAGGGGGCTGTATAGATGTTTTTCCTGTTATAAATGGAACAATTCTTTGGCCTAGTTTAGATGAATGGAAAGATAAAATACTTTTACTTGAAACGAGTGATGAGCAGATTAGTCCTTTTCTTTTAACTGCTTATTTAAGAAATCTTGGTGCTCAAGGAATATTCGATGTTGTAAGGGGAATTATTATTGGTAAACCTTATAATGAAAAATATTATGATGAATATAAGGATGTTTATACGCAGGTTTTAAAAGAGTATCATAGACAAGATTTACCAGTTTTATATAATGTGAATATAGGACATGCTTTTTTTACTGGTATTTTGCCTTTGGGAATAGAATTAGAAATTGATTTATCTAAAAAAACAATTACTTTTTTGGAATCAGCTACGAAAATTTAAAATTTATTATGTATTATAAAAGGCAAACGATGAGTTTGTCTTTTATAATTATTTAATTTAATATATAAATACCAATTGTTAAGTAAGTAGCAAATAGAATCCAAGCAAAATAGAAATAATTTAAATAGGCAGAAATTTTTATTTTTTCTTTAAATAGTTTTATTAAATAATAAACTAATATATCTAGTAGTAGTATCCATATTACTGAGAATAAGCGCCATTTAAATACAAAAAATATAATTGTCCATAGGAGATTTACTATGAGTTGTGTGTAATAAATTTTAGTTTCATATTGATAATTATATGTAATTTTCTTTCTAAATAAGTAGTAAGAAATGCCCATAAGCAAGTAAATAATACTCCAAGCTATTGAAAAAAAGATTTTGGGAGGTGCTAAAAAGGGTTTAGCTAAGGAAGCATAATCCATATACTTAGATATTATAATTCCAACTAATGAGCCTAATGCAAGTGGTAAAAATAAATAATAAATATTTTTAATAAATTTTTTCATAATTGTTCCTTTCTTCTAATTTATTTTATGTCTAAATTTGCTAAATATACTTTTATTTTGAATAAAAATGATATAAAATAATATTAGTTGCCGATTTAGCTCAGTTGGTAGAGCAACTCATTCGTAATGAGTAGGTCGAAGGTTCGAATCCTTTAATCGGCACCAGATTGATAGGAAACTCGGAAAAATCGAGTAAAAATAGAAAACGTACTTGATAAAAGTGCGTTTTTATGTTACTATGAATATGTCGAGGAAACTTGCATAAAATAAAAAGGGAAGACTTAACTTTGCCGAGTTGAGTACTTGCCCTTAGGTGGTAAGCACTTAATCTGGTTCTTAAACATTAAGGAGTGGTGAAAGAAATTTTACCACTTTTTAAAATACAAAAAAAGACATTACAACACA
>CANQEF010000140.1 GCA_947594675.1 uncultured Bacilli bacterium | reverse complement strand
CTCCAACCCCAACCGGAGCTGCCGAGATGGCTGTTCCTCAAATTAGTGATGTTGCTAATTACTTAAATCAATTAGAAATAAGATTAAATAGGGCTATTTCTAATAAAATTAAGGCTTATAAAGAAAGATTGAAAAATGTAAAGAATAGGAATATTTTCATGAATCCTGTTGTTATATATCAAGCAAAAGATATGTTATTTGATAGTCTATTAGAAAGACTTAGACATAGTGCTACTAGTTTAGTTAATATAAAGGAAAAAGCACTATTAAATATAGAAAACTCTTATATTTTAAAAAATCCCTTTCAACTATTAGATAAAAAAGCAAATAAATATTTACAATTGGTTTCTAAATTAGAGACACTAAGTCCCTTATTAACTTTAAAAAGAGGCTATACAATTACTAGGAATAATGCTAAAGTTGTAAGTAGTATAAAAGATGTAAAAAAAGATGATTTAATAGAAGTAGAATTTACAGATGGTAGTATAAAGGCCACTGTATTATAAAGGAGGTAAAATCATGGCAAAAGAAAAAGAAACTAAAGAAGAAAAAGAACAATTAAGTTTTGAAGATAGCTTAATTCAATTAGAAGAAATAGTAAAAAAGTTAGAAGTAGGAGATGTTCCATTAGATAATGCTATAAATGAATTTAACAAGGCTATTACTCTAGCTAGAAATTGTGATTTAAAGTTAAAAAATGCTGAAGAGGCCATTACAAAATTAGTCAATGAAAATGGTGATTTACAAGATTTTAATATTGAAGATTAAAATCTTTTTTTTGGTAAATATTGTCTTTGTAATAAAAAATAATTGGTAAATAATAATAATGTAGTAATGGAAATAGAGGTGATATTAATGAAAAGTAAGAATAAATTACTACAATTACTAATTGTAATAGCTTTATTACTTTTTCCATTTAATACATTAGCCTATTCAAGTAAGGTTGTCGTTGGAGGAGAAACAATTGGAATAGAAGTACATTCTAGAGGTGTTTTAGTAGTTGATTTTTATGAAGTCAATGGTAAAATGCTTGCTAAGGATGCTGGCTTTCAAATTGGAGATATTATTACAGAAGTTAATAAAGTTGAAATTAATGGTATAGAAGACTTAACTAAAGAGTTAGAAAATAAAAATGGATCAGTAAAATTTACTATTGAGAGAAATGGTAAAGAAAAAGAAATAGACTTAAAATTAGAAGAAGATGAAGAAAATATTCTAAAGACAGGACTTTATATTAAAGATCAAATAAATGGAGTAGGAACATTATCTTATATTGATCCTGAAAGTAAAATATTTGGTTCATTAGGACATGAGATTATAGATAAAACAACTATTTCAAAATTTGAAATAAAGGATGGCGAAATATATGAAGCTAATGTTTCTGACATTATAAAAAGTAAAGATGGTCGTGCCGGTGAAAAAAATTCTACTTATAATAGAGACAATGTTTATGGTGAAATAAAAGAAAATGAATTAACTGGTATTTTTGGAATATATACCGATGATTTTTCTAATCGTGATTTAATGGAAGTAGGACAAGTTAGTGATGTACATAATGGTAAAGCAACTATAAGAACAGTAATAAAAGACAATGATGTCGAAGAATTTTCTATTGATATATTATCAATAAATGAAGGTAGTAAAACCAAAAATATTTTATTTGAAATAACTGATCCTAATCTATTAGAACAAACGGGTGGTGTTATTCAAGGAATGAGTGGTTCGCCAATTATTCAAGATAATAAAATAATTGGTGCAGTAAATTATGTAATTGTAAATGATACCTCTAAAGGCTATGGTGTTTTTATAACAACAATGTTAGAAGAGGGAGAAAATTAAAAGGCCTAAAGAGACCTTTTTTCTATTGACTAGTCTTAATTAATTTTCCGTGGACAACAATTCTTCCACCATAATTATTTTCACAAGTAGATAAAGTTAATATTTTATCACTTGCCGTTACGTTAGCATCAAGCTTAATACTAGATCTTTCTTGCATCGTTTTAAGCCATTTTTCTTTTTCTTTATTATTTGAAAAATTAGTTGTTAAATAATATGTTTCTTCTTGTATAGTATAGATAGAAAATATTTGATACACATAACTAATAGTAGGTGTTGAAACATTGATTACAAAATTATCTCTATTACTTTGCCAAGTAGAAGTAAGAGTGTTTTTTAAGGAACCAAAAACGGTTTTATTTAAACGACCATGACCATAAATTATTGTATTACTATCAGAAAAATCCTTGTTATTTCGATAATCCATAAAAACCCATCCTGCATCACTACGTGATTTATCAAAGGCATGATTTAAATAATACTTATTATCTTGAGTCTGAACAATAGGATAATTTATATTGGTATTGGGTACATTTATAAAGGCAATAGTATCAGAATTTTTCCTTAATAATTCTTTAAAATCCACTTCATAAAAAGGAAAGTTAATATAGTACCAATAATCGCTTTCTTTATTTTCAGGCGGATTTATAAGTTGTCCTTGAGCTTGAATAGGTTTAGGTTTTGCTATTTTAATTAATTCATCACCTAATTTTTGTATTTTTTTATTATCTTGATTCCAAGATAAGAGTTTGTAGCAATTAAAAGCAATTAAAAAGAAGAAAAAGCAAAATAGTGGCCAAAAAATAAAAGGTTTTAAACGAGTTTTCACTTGCTTGTAATTAGCTTTATAATCTTCTCTTGTTATATTTATATGGCCTAATTCATCAGTTATTTTCTCATTTTTTTTCTTTTTTGCCACATCTCTCACCTCATACTCTCAATTATACCATACTATCAGGTTTTTTTGTGAAAAAAATTTTATTGACAAATCAAGACGGGGGGGGGGTATAATCTTAT
>CANQEF010000139.1 GCA_947594675.1 uncultured Bacilli bacterium | reverse complement strand
GAGCAAATACCAGAAACAAGTATAGAGAGTTATTTTGTATGGATACCAAAATATAAATATAAGATATTTGACATGGGGAAATATGATAAATTATTAGGAGAAGGAGAAGAACTACCTGATAAAGGACCAAATACAGCAATCGAGATAATCTTTGGGGATAAAGATACAACGAATGATGGAAACACAAATGGAGAAAGTGAATGTGCAAGTCCGAAGACATCAGGAGCCGATGGAGATTGTAGTGTAGGCAAGTGGATGACGCATCCAGCATTTCTAGCCTTTGAAGGAACAACAGGAATATGGGTAGGTAAGTTTGAAACTGGATACAATCAAAATACCGATAATTCTTTAACTAACACAGAAAGTTGGAGTAAAACTGGGGCAGAAAAAACATTAGCAATAAATGGAAATGATAAGGAAACTTATCAAGAATACGTGGATAAGCTGATTATAAAACCAAATGTGTATAGTTGGAGAAATATAAATATCAAAGATATATATTATGTAAGTTATTACTATCAAAGAGGATTGGATTCCCATTCAATGAAGAATACGGAATGGGGAGCAGTTGCTTATCTAACGCAAAGTATTTATGGAAGATGTACAAATAAAGATGGAGCAACGTCATGTGAAGAAGTAAGAATTAATAACAATAGTAATTATGTTACAGGTTATGCATCAGTAAATACTCCAGAAACTGGATATCCTGAATATAAAGGAGCGGATGCAAAAGAACCAGGACAAGATGGTGAAAAAACTATTCATTATTTTACTTCCAATAGTGAAGAAGCAAGTACGACCGGAAATTATAGTGGAATCTATGATATGAGTGGCGGTGCTGTTGAATATTTGGCAAGTGTCATGTTAGATAGTTCAAATAGCAAACCTTATAGTTTGCAAGATAGTAGTTTTGATGAGGATTCTTTTCCGACGGAAAAAAGGTATTTTGACTTTTATAATTATGGAAAGGATTCAAATAACGATTATAGTAGAAGGATACTAGGAGATGCCACAGGAGAGATGGGACCATTTAAAGGTATGAGTTATGGAAATTTAGAAAATAATAATCGATTAATCAGTTCTTGGAATGCTGATGAAGGATGGTTTATTTGGCACGTTCAAACCTGGTTTAGGCGCGGTGGTTCTCGCTTGAGTGGAACTGGTGCGGGTATTTTCTCTGCCCTCTCGTTCACTGGTGGGTGTGCTGGCGATACTGGCTTCCGTGTTGTTCTAGCCTTAAATTAAATAGAAATAGCCAAAATTTACTAATATTAAGATTCCGTGCTATAATAAAACAAGAAACGGAGTCTTTTTTATGACATTTTCAACCCGATTAAAAGAAGAAATTACAGAATATGATAGTAATCCCATTGAAAAAAGAGCAGAACTTTCTGCAATTTTAAGATATGATGCAAAATTAGAAAAAGATAAAATTACTATTACAAGTGAAAATGCTAAAATCGCAAGAAGAATTTACTCTTATATAAAAGAAATATTTGGTATTAATATTAAAATTATTATTCGTATTCAAAAAAGATTTCGTATTAAACAAATCTATATTTTAGAAATAAAAGAAAAAATAGAAGACATCTTAGAATCTTTAAATATTTATGAACATCATAAAAAATTGAAAGCAAATATGGATTATTATGAAGCCGAAGAAGAAAAAATTGCTTACTTAAAAGGAGCTTTCTTAACAACAGGTTCCATAAGCGATCCTGCAACAAGTGGTTATCATTTGGAATTTGTTTTTAATACAAAAACAGATGCTGATTTTATCAAAAACATGTTAAAAACCTTTAAAATAGATGCCAAAGTTATAAAAAGAAGCAGTCGTTATATGACGTATATTAAAAGTGGAGAAACCATTAGTGATATGATAAAAATGTTCCAAGCAGTAAATTCTTTATTTTACTTTGAAGATATACGAATTTATAGAGATCATAAGAATATGGTCAATCGTCTTAATAACTGTGAAATTGCCAATCAAGAAAAAACAACTCTTACTGGTTTAAAACAAATGAAAGATATTGAATTTCTAAAGCAAAATGATTTAGTAGATTTATTAGATGAACATACCAAGATTGTTTTAGAATATCGTTATAAATATCCTGAATCTTCTTATAGTGAACTGGCGGAAATTATTTCTATGGAAACCGATTATAAGATAGGAAAGTCAGGTATTAATCATCATTTTATTAAAATGAAAAAATTAATAGAGCAATATGAAAAAAATAAATCTTAAATAATTCTTTATCGTATTGCTAAAATGTGTTAAAATAAAATTATCATAGGAGGAGAAAGAGAAATGAATAGTTTCAAAAAGAACCTCCCAACCAGTGAAAATAGTCGTCTGGGGGGGGGGTATATTAGACAATACTAAGAAACCAGAGGACTTAAAGCGGTTTAACAAAAATAAAAAACAAAAAGAAATTATAATTGGAAGCATCATAGCAATGGTAGTCATAATCGGAGGTATGAGTCTATGCCGAAGTTTTGCTATGTATGAAGAAAGAAAAACTTTTGATGTTTTAAAAGGAACTATACCTGATTTTCGAAAAAGTGATTATAATTTTATTGCTTTAACAGTAAACGGTCAAAAGACAAGTATAGTTCCAATTAAAGGAACCTATTCGAAAATAGATGTCAAATGCGATAATAAAGCAACAGGAGAATGGGATAAAGAAAGATGGGGATTATTCATTACAAGTGGTACTGTACCTGTATTTTGTACAGTTGATTTTATAATCAATAGTGGGGATACTATAGAATATAGCTATACAGGAGATGTGCAAGAATTCATTGTTCCAGTAGATGGCAAGTATCAAATAGAATTATGGGGAGCAGAAGGAATGAAATATTCTAATATGCACACATCAGGGAAAGGAAG
>CANQEF010000138.1 GCA_947594675.1 uncultured Bacilli bacterium | reverse complement strand
CTGAAAGCTATAATGGTCCTTCTATTATAATTGCTTATGCTCCTTGTATTGCACAAGGTATAATAAAAGGAATGAAAAATAGTATTAGTGAGGAAAAAGAGGCTACTTTATCAGGATATTTTCCGTTATTTCATTACAATCCGTCAACTTGTGAATTTAAGATGGATAGTAAAGCTGATTTTTCTAAATATAATGAATTCATTGTTGGTGAAGATAGATATAGGTCATTAAAGAAAATAGCAAAAGATGCTGATAATTTACTTGAACAAAATAAAAAGAACGCTGAAGATAGGTATGAGTATTATGTAGCGCTTGAAAAGAGAAATTAATGAGTTTAAGTTGAAATAGTTTATTACTATAAAGCGAAAAATAAGTTTTTTGTAAAATAAAAAGATTTATTTATAAACGAAAAAAGATGTTGTGTGGAAAACATCTTTTTTGTTTTTAATCTAAGAGGTTGCACCCCCTAAGGGCAACCTCCAAAAAGAATAAAAAGGGGTTGGCTAGTGTGATACTAGCGACCAATTCGCCTAATTCCGAATTGGTGATTACTATACTAACCGAATTTAATTAATTTGTCAACAAAAAAATAAAAAAATTTTTTAAAAAAATTGTGGAATTTTTATTAGGAGGAAATTTCTAGTTAAAAATAGATTTTTTTCTTGT
Source organism: uncultured Bacilli bacterium (assembly GCA_947594675.1). The sequence continues at coordinate 2,302 of CANQEF010000138.1, read as the reverse complement.
ATCTTCTTGGAAAAAATGTCGAAATATGCTATAATATGCCAAGAAGGAAGTGATACCTGTGTCAGAGTTAAAAGATGTGAAAGGTGTAGGTCCTAAATCTCTTTCTTTATTAAATAAATTAAATATTTATACAATAGAAGACCTTGTTACACATTATCCATTTCGCTATGATATTTTAGAAAGAAATGATCTTTCTTTAGTAGGCGATGGTGAAAGAATAGTTATTGATGGAAAAGTTGAAAGTGTTCCTGTTTTAATGCGTTTTAAGGCAGGACTTAATAAAATGAATTTCCGTTTAGTGACTAATTCTGGTGTAGTTGGTGTTTCTATTTTTAATAGAGCTTTTTTGAAGAGTCAGTTGTTAGTTGGTACTGGAATAACGGTAATTGGTAAATTGGATAAGACTAAAAATGTTATAACAGCTTCTGATATAAAGTTAAGTGTTTTAAATAGTAAAGTTAAAATAGAACCTGTTTATCATTGTACAAGTGGTTTGACTAATAAGAGCTTATCTAGTTATATAAATATGGCTTTACTTGTGTATGGTAGAGAAATACCTGATTATATTCCTCAAGAATATGTTAATAAATATAATTTTTTAAATAAAAAAACAGCTTTGAATATAATTCATAATCCTTCAACAAATGAAAAGCTAAAGGAAGTAAGAATTCGATTAAAGTATGAAGAATTTTTTCAATTCATGTTTAAGATAAATTATTTGAAAGAGCAAAATAAAAAAGAAAACAATGGATTAAAAAGGGAAATTGATAAAGAGAAACTTAATAAGTTTATCAATAATATACCTTTTGAGTTGACTGGTGATCAAAAGAAAGCTATTGATGAGATATTGTCTGATTTAGAAGCACCTAATAGAATGAATAGATTGTTACAGGGTGATGTTGGTAGTGGTAAGACTATAGTTGCTTTTGTTGGAATGGTTGCGAATTATTTGTGTGGCTATCAAAGTGCTTTAATGGCACCGACAGAGATTTTAGCTACGCAGCATTATTTAAATTTGCAAAAATTTTTAAAGGATACTGATATTAAAGTGGCATTGTTGACTGGTTCTACGCCAAAGAAGGATAAGCAAGAAATAAATGATGGTTTAAAAGAGGGAAGTATTAATATTATTATTGGCACCCATGCTTTGATTCAAGATGAAGTTTCTTATAATAATTTAGGATTAGTAATTACAGATGAGCAACATCGTTTTGGTGTTCATCAAAGAGCTAATTTACAAAATAAAGGTATTAAGCCGGATGTGTTATATATGAGTGCTACACCTATTCCTAGAACGTATGCTTTGACAATTTTTGGTGATATGGATGTTTCGACGATAAAAGAAAGGCCAAAGGGTAGGCAAAAAATTGATACTTATGTTAAGAAAAGCAGTGAAATTAAAGATGTATTAGAAATGATGTATGAAGAATTAAAAAATAATCACCAAATATATGTAATAGCACCTTTAATTGAAGAAAGTGAAAACTCTGATTTGACTAATGTTTATAAATTAAAAGATCAAATGGATTTAGCTTTTAAGAGTCTTGCTAAAATTGATATTATTCATGGGAAAATGGCTAATGCTGCTAAAGATTTAATTATGGAAAAATTTAAAAATGGCGAAGTACAAATATTAATTTCTACGACGGTTGTAGAGGTTGGTGTTGATGTTCCAAATGCCACGACTATGGTTATTTTTGATGCTGATAGATTTGGCCTTTCAACGTTGCATCAACTTCGAGGACGTGTTGGTCGGGGAGTTTGTAAATCACAATGTATTTTGATAAGTGATAGTGATGCAGAGCGCTTGAAAATTATGGAAAAGGAAGATGATGGATTTGCTATCAGTGAGGAAGATTTTAAGTTGAGGGGTCATGGTGACTTATTTGGTACTAGGCAAAGTGGAGATATGTCTTTTAAGATTGCTAATATAAAGTCTGATTATAAGATATTATTACAGGCAAAAAAAGACTCTAAAGAATATCTCTTAAATAAGGCTACTGATGGGGAACAGCTTAAGGAAAAATTGATAGCGTCTATAACTCAAGCTTAGTGCTTTACAATCGTTAGTAATTAGTTTTGTTGATGGATAAAGTTTTTTGAAAAACTAAAGTGTCAATGTGAAAAATATTTTTTTATTTTCCATTGACTTTTTAATTTTTATAATTTATTATTAAGATGCGTGATGTATATCACGCCGATATCTATCACGGTCTTAATGTGATAGTATATTCAACCGAACCCCCTGAAGAGTCAGCGAAAGCTGGCTCATTTTTGTTTTTTGTTTGAAATTACGGGGCTT
>CANQEF010000137.1 GCA_947594675.1 uncultured Bacilli bacterium | reverse complement strand
ACCATTTTTTCCACCACCAAATTGTGCACAATTTCCTTATTTTATAATAAGATTATACCCCCCCCCCGTCTTGATTTGTCAACAAAAAAATTGTGGTGTTTTTCCACAATTTTTGTGTATTTTTAATTAACATAACACTTCAAATTATTTTCAAAATCATTAACATTTTCAATTTGAATCAATTTATCTAGAGACAACTGATCTTTACTAGTTTCTAACAATCCTAAATTACCATCACTAATACTAACTGAATATTCCATACCCTGTCCATTATTATAAACTTTTACATATCCGACATACTTTTTAGTATCCAAACTAAATAAACCCAAATCACTAATCACATCATAAAAGACAAAATAATGTGTACTATTAGGAAGAATCTTAGTACCATCAGAACATTCAAATTTGTCTTGACTTATCTTTCTATCTACCTTATTTATCATTCTCTGTGCAATATTAATTATTTTTTGATTATCAAAATTTTTCACCATCACATTAATACTAGGAAAATTTACTAAAATAGACCCTAACACACCTGCTGCTAAAAAGACAAGTATTAAAGTTAAAATACCTCTATTAACTCGGTGACCTTTTTCGGTTTCATCTTTAACTCTATCATTCAGATATAATGTTCTTTTATACATACTTCCACCAAATGCTATTACAGGCAAATAAATTAGACTTAACAACATAGTAAATATTGGTGATTTATCAAAAAGCTTACCCAGTTTGTAAAATATAGCCAATAAATATAGAACATTTACAACTGGTACAAAAAACAAAATAGTTAACCAACCTCTATCAAAAACTATTTTTGACAAAATAACTAAATTATAAATAGGAACAAACACCAACCACCATCGTTGATTTGCTTTCATAAATATTATTTCAAAAGAAATAACATATATATTAAGAAGAGATAATAATACAAACAAATAAAATACATTTTTAAAACTAATTACTAAAGTAAAACCAGTAAACAATATTAAGCCATAAGAAAAAATTAGCCATAATAAATTAATGAATAAAAATACTTTTTCACTTCCCGTATTAGTTGCTTGTTCAAAACTATTTTCTAAAACTTTTTTATTATTAAGAGACAATCCAGAACCAATTTCATACACTTGTTTACCTTCATCAGTTGCATATGAAACCATATTTTTGTTGTCAGGATGATCATAATTTAAATTACCACACTTCATACAATATCTTGCATCACTTTTCATAGGTGAACCACATCTTGTACAATAAATAATTTTATCTTCCATTTACATCACCATCCATATAATATTTACATTTCTTTACAATTAATAATGAAATAAACATGTCAACTAAATAACAAAAATATTTTGATTTATTATCTACATCAACCTAGATTTTCAAACCTATCCTATGTTATTTTATATAATATTTTACCCTTGATGTCAATATTTTTATGCGATAATCGTATGCAATTTTGTTTCTTTATAAGATGTTTTTTTTATCTAAAAAATTAATTTCCACGTAGTCACTCTTTTAACCATAACCTTAAATATCATTAAATCTTCAACCAAAAAAATAAACATTAATTTCTTAATGTTTATTGAGCTTCAACAATTAATTTAATAGCCGTTCTTTCCTCACCATCAATTACAATATCTTGAAAGGCCGGTATACATACTAAATTTTTTCCTGATGGAGCAACAAACCCTCTTGCAATTGCAATAGCTTTAATTGCTTGATTTAGTGCACCTGCTCCAACTGCTTGAATTTCTACATTTCCTTTTTCTCGAAAAACATTAGCTAAAGCACCTGCTACACTATTAGGATTTGATTTACTACTAACTTTTAGTGTTTCCATTAATAAATTCCTCTCTTTCATACTTAATATTATGAAAGTAGAAAAAAATTAGAACACTATTTTATCTTTTTAATAGCATCTTTAATAATTAGAACACTATTTTCTAATCTTAAAGTTTCATCATCATTTAATTCAACATATATTCTTCCTTTAACACCATTATTATTAATAATAGAAGGAAGTCCCATAAATATATCATTAACTTCATCATAACTTGAAATAGTTATAACTGTATTTTCATCATCTAAAATAGCATTTGTAATTTTTACCAAACACGTACCTATACCATAGCAAGTTGAACCTTTTCTATCAATTATTTCATAAGCAGCATTTCTTACATCATTATATATTTTATCTAATTCATCATTATTTAAGAAAGTCTTGATATTTTGTAATCCTACATTAGCATTACTCCAAGGAACAAACTCACTATCACCATGTTCTCCAATTACGTAAGCATGAATATTTTTAGGATTAATCCCTATTTTATCACCAATTAAATATCTTAATCTTGCAGTATCTAAACTTGTCCCAGTACCTATAACCCTAGAATGATCAAAACCTGATATTTTCCAAGTAATATATGTCATAATATCAACTGGATTAGTCGCTACCAAAAATATACCTTTAAAACCACTCTTAATAACAGAAGATACAATTTGTTTGAAAATAACACTATTCTTATTAATTAAATCTAGTCTTGTTTCACCCTTTTCTTGATTAGCACCTGCTGCTATCATAACAATTTTAGCATCACGACAATCTTCATACTTTCCAACTCTAATATTTATTTTTGAAGGAGAAAAAGCTAGACAATGATTTAAGTCCATTACTTCTCCTTCAACTTTTCTTTCATTTAAATCAATTAATACTAATTCATTAACACTTGTCCTTTGATTAAGTAAAGCATAAGCATAGCTCATTCCAACATTTCCACAGCCTATAATAATAACTTTCTTATTCAATTTAAACCATCTCCAATAATATTATAACCATATTTAAATAAATTAATAATATAATGTTTGACACGACCTAGTACTAGTAGATTTACATGAACTAACTGTTGTCCAATTTGATTCCCAGCCCCAAGTACGAGTATCAACACAAGAACAACTACCTTCACCAGAAACAAATACAGGAGACAATG
>CANQEF010000136.1 GCA_947594675.1 uncultured Bacilli bacterium | reverse complement strand
TAAAGTAGCATATTGTAAAGCTGAGGCATGACCAGCTGATAAAACAAAACGGTCTCTATTAAAATAATTTGGATTTTTTGGATCAATACGAAGATGTTTGGCATATAAAGTATACATAATTGGGGCTGCCCCTAAAGCAATACCAGGATGTCCACTGTTAGCAGCATCAATCATGTCAATTGCTAGACATCTTAAAGAATCAATAATCCTTTTTTCATTTATTTCTTGAATATCTTTTTCTGTTGTCAAAGGTAAAACCTCCCTTATTAGTTATTATAACACACTTCTATGTATTTTTATATTTTATTGCTTTATATATTTCCATTATAATTAGAATTATTAATGAAAGAGTGAAAAGAAAGACTAAATGAAGAAAAGGAATAGATGATGTCTTTAAAAATATAGATAAAAGTGGTATTTCCATTACTAGAAATTGAAGAATTATAGAGCTAAACACTGCAAAAATTATCATTAAATTTTCTTTTAATGGTACTGAAAAAGCTGATTTTTTTTCACTACGGCAATTAAATACATGAATATTTTGAATAAAGACCATTAAAGCCATTATATATCCTCTAGCTATATTTACATCGATATTTAATTTTCTTATTAGATAATACCAAATAATAAATACAATTAAACCTATGGTTAATCCAGAAAAAACTATTTCTGAAAATAATGTTTTATCGAAAAGACTTTCTTTAGGATCTCGTGGTTTTTCTTTCATTATATTATCTTCACCTTTTTCAAAAGATAAAGCAAAATCTTGTAGGCCGTCAGTAACAATATTTAACCATAATAATTGTATGGCAACTAAGGGCATAGGTAAATTGAATAGAATTGATAGACAGAAAAATAACACTTCAGCTAAGCCGCAGGAAATTAAGAAGTAAGCAATCTTTCTAATATTACTATAAGCAATACGACCTTCCCTTACTCCACTTACAATTGATTTAAAATTATCATCTATTACAATCATTTTAGCTGTTTCCCTAGCAATGTCAGTACCACTTCCCATTGCTACTCCTATATTAGCCGTTTTTAAAGCAGGAGCATCGTTAACACCATCTCCTGTTACGGCTACAAATTCACCTTGTCTTTTTAATGATTCAACTATTTGTAACTTTTGTAAGGGAGCAACGCGAGAAAAAACTTTTTTAGACTTAATAAACTTATCAAAAGCAATAGTACCCATAGAGTAATATTTTTCTACCTCATCTCCAGTTGCAACTTCATTATAGTTTTTGGCTAGGGACAACTCCTTAGAAATAGCAAAAGCTGTTAGAGGATGATCTCCAGTAATCATTAAAACTTTTATACCAGCTTCACGACATTGTTTTATAGATTTAACTACTTCTTTTCTAATTGGATCAATAAAGCCAACCATTCCCATAAATGATAGAGATTTTATATCTTTTTCAGTATACTTTTCTTTCTTAGAAACTCTACCATTAGCTAGAGCAATAACACGATAACCAAGATTAGCAAGATATTCATTTTGTTTAATTAATTTAGTTTTAGGAAGTTTAGTATCAACTAAGTTAACTTTATTACAAAATTCTAAGACTTTTTCTAAAGAACCTTTAATAGTACAATAAACTTCATTATCTTTTTCATAGAAAACAGCTGAATATTTATTAGCTGATTCATAAGGAATAATTTCTAATATTTTAATATTATCTCTTTTTATTTTTAATTTTTCTCCTAAAACTAAGAAAGCCATATCTATTGAATCACCAAATTGTTCTTCAGAAGTAAATTTTGCTTCATTATTTATAACACCTAAAAAGGCTATTTCTTTAGCAAGAGATAATTCTTTACCTACTACTTCTCCTTTTATATTGTAGCCTATTCCAGTAATATCATATTCATTGCCATTAGGAAGAAGTATTTTTTTAGCAGTTTGTTCATTAATAGTTAAAGTCCCCGTTTTATCAGAGGCAATAACTGTTGTACTACCAAGACTTTCTACAGAATGAAGCTTTTTGGCAATGACTTTTTGTTTAGACATTTTGTTAGAAGCAATAGTTAGAGCCATTGTTAAAGCTAGAGGCAATCCTTCTGGCATAGCAGAGACAGATAAAGCTATTACTGAGAGAAAAATTTCATTGTAGGATAAACCTTTAGAAAAAAGTAGTAAAGTTATAAGACAAGCTATAACTAGGATAATCAGTGATATTTGTTTAGAGAATTGTTCTACTCTAATAGTTAGAGGAGATTTTTCTTCTTTAGTATTGTTTAAGCTATCAGCTATTTTCCCTATTTCCGTTTCAATCGCTGTTCCAATGACTATACCCGTTGCTCTTCCTGTTACGACACTAGTACCAGCAAAAACCATATTAGTCTGATCTGTGATTGCTAAATCTTTGTTTGGCAAAGTGGCAGTATTTTTTTCAACGGGTAGACTTTCCCCTGTTAATATTGATTCATCAATCGTAAAATTATGGGCTTCTACTAATCTTAAATCAGCAGCTATTTTGTCTCCTGATGTTAATAAAATGATATCACCAACGACTATATCAGTAGAAAAAATTTCTATTTTTTTATTATCTCTTAATACATAGACTTTTTCTTTAACAAGATTGGATAAAGCTAAAGCTGTATTGTTAGCCTTATTTTCTTGGAATGTTCCCATTATTAAATCAACTAGGACTATTATACTTATAGCTATAGCATCTATTTTTTCACCTATCATTAGACTAGCAAAGATAGCAATAATTAAAAGGAGAACAATCGGATCTAGTAATTCACGAAAAAAGATTTTTATGATACTATCTGGCTTTTTCTTAGGTAGTTCATTTTTACCATATTTTTCTAATCGATTAGCTACTTCATTAGAAGTAAGACCTGTTAATCTAGTATCGACATCACTTATAACAAAAGCTATATCTTCAGCATAAAAACGTTTCACTAAATACAACCCCTTTATTATAGTTATATTTGAATTATAACATTTTATAAGTTATTAAACAATAAATTTTGAAAATTTTGTTAATCCTTTTTAGAAATGATACCAAGAAATTTTTTAGAAATGATACCAAGAAATTTTTTAGAAATGATACCTTT
>CANQEF010000135.1 GCA_947594675.1 uncultured Bacilli bacterium | reverse complement strand
CATCTCCTAAAATTAAACCACCAAGTATAGAAACAGCTGAACCACTAGTTGAAGACATTCTAATATCTGACTCTCTTAATATTTCAAAACAAATAATCATAAAAAGAGCCTCTATATAAGCAGGAAAAGGTACAAACGTTCTTCCGGCTTTAAGCATTAACAGTAACGGTAAAGGTACCAAATCATAATTTCGTGTCGTAATAGATATATAAATAGCTGGTGTAAAAACAGCAATTATAAAAGCAAATACCCTAATAATTCTAATAAAAGAGGCATTACTAGTTTTTTGATAATAATCATCTACAGTATGAAAAAAATCTAAGAAAAAACTTGGTAATATCAAAGTATAGGGACTCATATCTACTAATATAACTATCTTCCCCTCTAATAGAGCCATAGCACTTTTATCAGGACGTTCACTCATCATTATTGTTGGAAAAAAACTGTGTCTTCCTTCCAAAGCAAATTTTAAATAGCTAGAATCAATTATACCATCAATATCAATTCGTTCTAATATTTTAGCTATTTTTTCGACCAACTTTTTATCAGCAATATTTTCCATATACATAATCGCTACTTTAGTTAAACTACTTCGTCCAATTAATAAAGATTTAGCCTGTAAATCACACGATTTAATTCTTCTTCTGATAAGACCTAGATTAGTATTAAAATTTTCACAAAAACTATCTTTAGGCCCATTAATAGATAATTCACTTTCAATGGTTGTAACCCCTCTATCTAAAAAAGCTTTAAATTCACTAGCATAAATCAAATTATCGACAATAATAATTAAAAAGCCTTGATTAACATAATCTAATATTTCTTCTTTTTTAATTATCTTGATATTGGTATTAGGTAAAATTTCAACTAAGTTTTTTAAATCTCTTTTCTTTAATAATATTAATTGTCTTAGTATAAAATCATTAATACCTGTTCCATTAGTTAACACTTCATTAAAGAAAACATCTACTAATTTCCCATCTACCAATACTTCTTTAAAAATATAATCCTCAGAACAACCAACTTCTTTTTTTAAATTATCTATAAGCATATTCTTCACCATTATTATTATGTAAAATAATTTATTTAATATGTAAAAATAAAAGGCTATTTCATTATTTTTAAATTATCGTTTGACAAGTAAAAATAACTATACTATTATGATATTAATATTTTTTCTTCAAGGTGGAATAGATATGAAAGTAAAAATCGAAAAACTTGATAATTATGGTCGAGGAATAGCTTATTTAAATGAAAAAATTGTTTTTATTGTCAATGCTTTAGTTGGTGAAGAAGTTGAAATAGAACTTACTAAAGAAACTAAAAAATATCAAGAGGCCAAAGTAACTAAATATTATAAAATATCTCCTGAAAGACAAAAAAGTCCTTGTCCTTATTATGATGAGTGTGGAGGTTGTTCCATATTACATTTTTCTATAGAAAGTGAAAAGAACTTTAAAGAAGAAAAAATTAAAAGTCTTTTTCAAAAAAATTGTCATCTTTCTTTAAAAATATTACCTATTGAAAGTAAAGATTCATACTACTATAGAAATAAAATTACTTTGCACGTAGAAAATAATACCTTGGGTTATTATGAAAATAACACTAATAGGTTAATTGAAATAGATAGGTGTCTTATAGCTAATAGAAAAATTAACTCTCTACTGGAGCCTTTGAAAGAACTAGTAAAGAATTCTTCTATAGATGAAATATTAATTAGAACGAGTAATGATTTAGAAAAGTGTTTAGTTAAATTATCGGGTAGTATTTCTAATTATGAAAAGATTTTAAAATTAGTAGATGTTTTAATTATCAATGATAAAGTAATAACTCCAACTTCTTATATAATTACTAATATTAAAGATAAAAAATATCAATTATCTAGTACTTCTTTTTTTCAAGTAAATGGAGAGTTAACCAAATACTTATATGACGCAATTTTGGAGGAAGTAAAAACAAATTCTTATGAAAATGCTCTTGATTTATACTGTGGTACTGGTTCTATTACTTTATATATTAGCGATTATATAAAAAAGATAATTGGTATTGACTACTCGGAATCTAATATAAATGACGCTAATAGGAATAAACTTTTAAATAATAGTAAAAACGCTCAATTTGTTTGTGCTAAAGTAGAAGATGTTATTACTAATTATCAGGATATCGATTTAATAATAGTCGATCCTCCTCGAGCTGGTTTAAAACAAAAAGCTTTAAAAACAATTATGGAAATATCACCTAAAACAATTATTTACGTATCTTGTGATGTTATAACTTTAACTAGAGATATAAATATTTTAAAAGAAAAATACGCGGTAGAAAAAATAAAGCCTTTTAATATGTTTCCTAGGACTTATCACGTTGAATGCTTATGTATTTTAAATTTAGTGGAAAAATATTTATAAATCTTCTTCCTAATATTAAAAAAATTTGTTATAATTTTCCTAGATAATAAAAAGAGGGATAAAGATGAAAAAAGTATTGGGATTTATATATAAGATATTTGGTTTAATCATTTTTACTTGTGTGGCGGCAGGAACTATTGATTATTACAGGGTAAAGAATAATGAATTTCCCCTTTTTACAGTAAGTAGTTTTGATATAAAAACGGGCAAACAGAGTTTTCAGGGCCCCTTTTATAAAATAACGCGAATTGTTAGTATCTCTAAAGATGAATCCATTGGTATGTCTAAAAAAGTTAAATTTACAGCGATTCTTTATAATATTCCCTTAGAACAAAATCCTATTGAAAATGCAAATGATTTAATTGTAAATACTGAAGAAGAAAAAGAGTGTACTACTTCTAAGCTATACTTTTATAATGAAAATATCAAAGTATATACTTATTGTCTTACTAATATCGATCTTATAGTTGAAAATAAAAAAGATACTCTTTCTAATAGCTTAAAAGCTAATCCTGAATTAATTGATAAATTAACTGATAGGTTATACGTTTCTAATACTTATCCTGATGGTAGTATTAAATACGTTGATACTATAGAGGCAAGACTTTCTAATAATGGACTTTCTCTAATTAGATGTAACAAAGATGGTAATAAAGATATTTATATAGGG
>CANQEF010000134.1 GCA_947594675.1 uncultured Bacilli bacterium | reverse complement strand
AGGTATCATTTCTAAAAAATTTCTTGGTATCATTTCTAAAAAATTTCTTGGTATCATTTCTAAAAAGGATTAACATTACTTTAAAATTTGTTGACTTTTATTTTTTAGTGTGCTATTTTATTGGTGTAAGCACTTGTTAGTGTTTTTATTTTGAATTAATATGGAATAGGTGAATCATATGGTTGATGTAGAAAAAAAGAAGGAAAAAGATAAAAAGGTTGTAAAAAAGACTCCTAAAAAGGAAAAAGATAAGAAAAGCTTATGGGTCAGATTTAGGATATTTTGTCATGGCGTTAAATCTGAATTTCAGAAAGTTAATTGGACTTCAAAAGATAATTTGATTAAATATTCAATTGCGACTATAGTTTTTGTAGTATTTTGTTCTTTGTTCTTTTATGCAATCGATATTATTTTTGCATTAATTCAAACGCTATTTAATTAAAGGAGTAATTTTATGGATAAACAATGGTATGTTGTAAATACTTATTCAGGACATGAAAATAAGGTTAAAGAAAAGCTTGAAATGAGAGCTGAATCTATGGATATGCAAGACTATATTTTTAGAGTTGTTATTCCAGAAGAGAAGGTTGTTGAAGTCAAGGATGGAATAAAAAAAGAGAGAGTTAAAAAAATGTTTCCTGGCTATATCTTGGTTGAAATGATTATGACTGATGAGGCTTGGTATGTTGTTCGTAATACTCCTGGAGTTACTGGATTTATTGGATCAAGTGGTAAGGGAGCAAAGCCAACTCCATTACAACCTTATGAAGTTGATAAGATACTTGGAAATATGGGAATTAGTCGTATAGATGTTGAAACAGAGCTTACTGAAGGAAGTAAGGTTAAGATTATTGCAGGACCATTTAACGGAATGTTTGGTAAGATTGATTCTGTTGATTTAGCTAATCAAAAAGTAAATTTATTAGTTGATTTGTTTGGACAGGAAACTTCTGTTGAAGTAGAAATTAGTCAAATTGAAAATGCTTTATAATACTTGCGTTTTGTTGAAGAATGTGTTATTATTTAAGGGCTATATTTAATTGATATAGATTTAGTGGGAAGCATGGTTTGCATTTTAAAGCGGTAATCAAGCTATTTGGACCACTCGCGAAAACTGAATTAAGAAAGGATGTGTTTTTCGTGGCAAAGGAAGCAGTAAAAAAGATAAAATTACAAATCCCAGCAGGAAAAGCTACACCAGCTCCACCAGTTGGAACTGTTTTAGGACCTGCCGGAATTAACTTACAAGATTTTTGTACTAAGTATAATGATGCTACTAGAGATAAAATGGGCGATATTTTACCTGTAGAAATATCAGTATATGATGATAGAAGTTTTGATTTTGTTATCAAAACTCCACCTACAAGTTTCTTGTTGAAGAAATATGCAAAGATACAAAAAGGTGCTGTTAAGGGATCTAAAGAAACAGTTGCAACGATTTCAGAGGCTCAATTAAAGGAGATTGCTGAAATTAAGTTACCAGATTTGAATGCATATGATGTAGATGCAGCTATGAAGATAGTGGCTGGTACTGCTAAAAACATGGGAATAAAAATCTCTGGACAAGAGTAACTTAAAACATATAGGGTTAAACCTATGTGGAAGGAATTAAAATCCGCTTTTACCACATAAGGAGGAAAGAAAGATGAAAAAAAGAAGTAAAAAATATATTGATGCTCTTTCTAAAATAGAAAAGAATAAGGTTTATTCTAAAGAAGAGGCTGTTAAATTAGTAAAAGAAACTTCTACTAGCTCATTTGATGGTTCTATTGAGGTAGCTATGAGATTAAATTTGGATACTAAGAAGGCTGATCAACAATTAAGAGGTGCAATTGTACTTCCTAAAGGTACAGGAAAAACTAAAAAGGTGTTAGTAATTGCTAGAGGTCCTAAAGCAACAGAAGCACGTGATGCTGGAGCTGATTTTGTTGGTGATACTGATATTCTAGAAAAAATTGAAAAGGAAAATTGGTTTGATTTTGATACAATGATTGCTACTCCTGATATGATGCCTTTATTAGGTAAGTTAGGTAAAGTTTTGGGACCTAAGGGTTTAATGCCAAATCCTAAAACGGGAACTGTTACTATGGATGTAGCTAAGGCAGTAGAAGAGGTTAAAGCAGGCCGTGTTGAATATAGAACTGATAGTTTTGGTAATATTCATGGTATTATTGGAAAGGCTTCTTTTAGTGAAGAAGATTTGCTTGCTAATTTAAATGCCTTTGTTGATCAAATTTTAAAAATTAAACCATCTACAGTAAAGGGCGAATATGTCAAGAATATTTCTATTTCTTCAACTATGGGTCCTGGAATTAAGGTTGAGAATAGTTTTGACAAGTAAGAAAATTTAAGTTATAATAAAGACAATTTATGAGTGCCATAGACAGTAGGTTGTTGTAAATCCTACCGAGGACTTAATCTAAAAGAAGGTTCTTAGTCTATGATTTTAAGAATCTTTTTTGGTGGCACTTTTAAAATATAAGGAGGTGTATTATGGCAAGTGAAAAGGTATTAAAGCAAAAACAGGCTATAATTGATGAGATTAAAAGTCGTGTTCAAAATGCGAAAACTATTGTTTTATTTGATTATCGTGGTATTACAGATAGTGAAGCTAAGGAATTACGTGTTAAGTTGAGAGAAACCAATTCTGATTATAAGGTATATAAAAATACTTTAATGGCTCGTGCTTTTGATGATTTATCAATTGACTTGAAGGATGCTTTAAGTGGACCAAGTGCTTTTGCCTATGGAGAAGATCAAATAGCTCCAATTAAGGTTTTAGCTGATTTTGCTAAGAATCACCCAGCACTAGTTTTAAAAGTGGGAATAGTTGATGGAGATAAGGCTGATCAAGCTAAATTAGCTGAATATGCGGCTTTACCATCAAGAGATGCTTTGTTAACTATGTTAGCTGGTGGAATGATTGGTCTTGTAAAAGACTTGGCGATTTGTCTTGATTTATATAGTCAACAAAAAGAAGAAAATTAATGTAAAATAAGGAGGAAATAAAATGGCTAAATTAACAAAAGAAGATTTTATCAGTAGTTTAAAAGAAATGAATTTATTAGAAATTAAAGAATTA
>CANQEF010000133.1 GCA_947594675.1 uncultured Bacilli bacterium | reverse complement strand
TTGTAATCAATATCTTTAGCTAATTTCTTATCTAAAAGCTGAGTAAAAGTAACATCATAACATCCACTACCCTCATAACCAAACATATCAATACTATTACTATCAGTATAAAGTTTAGCCCCTGACTGTAAAGTTTTACTATAATTTTCATATCTTCTATTAGCATTTCTTGTTTGTAAGACTCTAATTGAAGGTATAGCTAAAACTATAATAATTGTCATTATAGATATGGCAACAACTAGTTCCACTAAAGTAAAACCCTTATTCTTTTTCACTAAAACCACCTACTTCACATATTCAAACTTTTTTTTATTTCTTCAGTGACAATATCATATCCATCTTCATTTAAATTTTTTCCATCATCAGTATATTTTTCATCTAATTTATCATTCTCATCAGCTAAAGCATCATAAATATCTATATACTTTACTTTTTTTTCTTTAGTCATATTTAGAATTTTCTCATTAATACTAATTATCTTTTCATTAGCATCCTCTAAAAGATCCTCATCTAAATCATTATTAACTGGATAAATAGATTCTATATATAATTCACTATAGCTCCTATTTTCCTTTATTTTATCAATAAGCTCCTCAATTTTAGAAACAATTTCTTCATCATCTTCTTCATCTAAAACATCATTAAGTCCAACTTCAATAAACACTTTAGAAGGATTATATATATATACTAAATCTTTTAAATTATCTAAAATATCAGCTATTTTACCATCATTATTTGTACTCTTAACTACAAACATATCCTCATAATATTTATCTAAATCATACTTATCAGTTAAAAAATCACCTAAAAATAAATAATTATCATCCAATATATATTTATCTACCTCTAAAGTTTCTGTTTTTACTTTAGTTTTTTCTTTTGGACATATTTGTTTAAAATTAGAATATTTATCCACTACAATAAAACTTAATATTAAAACTCCTATAAATAATAAAGTTAAAATTAAATCTTTAAATAAACTGCCTCTTTCTCTTTGTTTTTCTTCTTTCTCTTGTTCTTGCATCATTCGTTCTTCATCTATAAGAATTTTTCTTTTATTAGTAGATTGCTTTTTATTTTCTAAAAAACTAGTATCAAGTGTTCCCGTATCATTTAATCTATCTCTATCAATTCTTATTCTTGTAGTTAATTCAAGTGATTGTCCTTTTTTTTGTGATAAATCACTATTTTTCTTTTTCATATTTTTATTGGTATCAGCTTTAACTTTAGCTACATCCGTATTTTTCTTATTATTAGAATTAGCTTTAGTTACATCTGTATTTTTCTTAGTATTTTCTTTATTATTAATATTCTTTTTACTAGAATTACTTTTTTTACTCATAACTACCTCTCCATTCTAATCAATTATAACAAATATTTCAAAATTAAAAAAGATTTAATTGCTAAGAATTTAATAATATGTTACTCTATAGAAAGGTGATAGCAATGAATTATATAAAATTTGAAAATAAACCTGAATTTTTAGCAGAAATACATAGTAATGGTAAAGTACGCATAATTAAAAATCCAAATCATTTAAAAAAATTACTAGAAATATGTAACAAATATGAAAATACTACAACAACAGAATTTTATATAAAAAACCATGTTGAAGAAATAAAAAAAGAATATGAAAAATTTTATCAAAAAAGAAAAAGTACTATAAATGTCTATAACAAAATATCTGCTACTGCAAAGTTAAATAAAAACAAAAAATTAGCGAAAACAATAATGGCATTTGGAACATTTATTGCTCTAGCAACCATAACGCCAAATAATAATAGTAATAATGTAAATAATGAAAGTATTGTGAATGAAATAAATGAAAATTCTTTAGAAGAACAAATAAATGAAGAAGAAATTTTTGAAAACACTTCTAATGAGGTAAATTATCTTGAAGATAGAGTTGGCTTAGCAAAATTACAATTAGATACAATCCTTAGTGATAATACTCCTAATTTTATCTTTGACTATAAAAACGATAATCTAGAGAATTTTGAAAATACTAAAAGATATGAAGAAATATTTGAAAAATATGGACAAATGTATGGTATAAGTCCTAATCTCTTAATGGCAATTGCCTCTCAAGAAAGTGGTGGTAATCATTTTGACTATTTATATGGTTATCCAGCTATAGGTATAATGCAAATAGAGTCAAGTGTTTTTTGTAATAGTAAAATAAGTGCCTATAATTTTCTTGAAGATAAAGAAGAAACACTTTTAATAACCGATGAAAATATACGTGATTTAGATACCAATATAAAAATTGGAGCAATGCTACTACAATACGCTTTAGAATATAATAATTATAATATTCCTCTAGGAATACAAACATATAACTTTGGAACAACAAATATAGATACTGTTTTAAATTCCTGTGAACAAATTAGTGGAATTTCTACTGCACAAATGAAAAATGACATGAATGAAAACGAGTGGCGATATTATCGAGAATTTTTAAATATTGGAGACTCTCAATATGTTGAACATGTATTAAGTTATTTACCTAATGAAAAAATAACTGTAAAAAATAGAGCAAATCAAAGTATAAGTTTAAATATAAAAAATGAAGCTCAAGAAAAAAAGACTGTTAAATAATCAATTGTTATTTAATAGTCTTTTTATAAATTTCCACTAACTAAATCCATAATGCCATTTTTTAATAATTGTAAATAAGTAAGTGGAGCTATGTCATCTAAAATAATTAAGTCTCCTTTAGAAACAACCTTATTTTTATCTAAAACTTCTATTTCTCCTACTTTAGTATTTTTATTTATAGGTAAGTCAAATTTATCAATCTTAATATTATATGAATAATTTCCCTTTTCGCCGACATTTTCTACTACTCCCAAATCATCTTTTAATATAATGGAAACGATTTCTTTACTTGCTTTATCCATCTTTATCTTTTTGACAACTTCTCCTTTTTTTCTAATAATATTAAGTTTAACACTATTAAAACCATAATCTAAAAGAGCCATAGTTTCATTATTACGTACTTTACTATCATCTTCTCCCAAAACAATGCCAATTAATCTTAAGCCATTTCTTTTAGCCGTTGCAGCTAAACAATAACCTGCTGCATCAGTATGTCCTGTCTTTAAACCAT
>CANQEF010000132.1 GCA_947594675.1 uncultured Bacilli bacterium | reverse complement strand
TTAGTTATATTAGTAACTCATGAAGTTAATTTAGCTAAATTTTATGCTAGTAGAATTATTGAAATAGCTGATGGTAAAATTATTAGTGATTATCAAAATGAACATAATGATGAACTTGATGTAATGATGGATAATTGCTTTTACTTAAAAGACTTTAAAAATAAAAGACTTATTAAACAAGACAATGTAGAAGTAAATGTCTATAGTGATAATATTGATGAATTGAAATTAAATGTCGTTATCAAAAATAATAATATTTATATAGAAAATGTTAATAACGAGAAAATAGAAGTAGTTGATCAGGAGTCAAGTATAGACTTTATAGATGATCATTATAAGAAAATTAATAAAGAAACTTTAGAAGAATATAGGTTTGATTATATAAGTAATGAAGAAAATAAAAAGGTGCGATATTCATCAATATTTAATCCTTTAACTTTTATTAGTAATGGGTTTAGACAAGTATTTAATTATACTTTTATGAAAAAGATTTTATTGGGTGGCTTTTTCTTATCAGGCATGTTTATTATGGTAGGTATTTCTAGAATTGCAGCTAATTTGGAAGTTAAAGATAGTGATTTTATAAAAACTAATAAAAATTATTTAATTATTAATGCTATGGAAATTAATTTAGATGATTATAATAAATATAAAACTTCACAAAATGTTAATTATATTTTACCAGGAAATTCTCAAGTTAGGTTTGCTTTGATAAAGGATAGTATTTATCAAAGTAGTAATCAAAATATCTTTGTAGATGGATCACTTTCTTCCATAGCTATGCTTAAAAAAAGTGATATTATAGAAGGAAGAATGCCTAATAATGATAATGAAGTTGTTTTAGATAAGATGGTTATTGATAATTTATTTAAACAAGAAATAGTTAAGATGGTAGGGATA
Source organism: uncultured Bacilli bacterium (assembly GCA_947594675.1). The sequence continues at coordinate 2,213 of CANQEF010000132.1, read as the reverse complement.
GAGAAAAAGGATATATTGGGTTGTTCTTTAAAGATTTCAATGATGGATGATTTTAATATAGTTGGTATTGTTGATAAGATGAGTCCATCTATTTATACAGCTGAAAGTAAATTTGTAAATATACTTTATAATATGAATAATTCTGCATCTAATGATTCTATTTTTGCACAGATACGTAACGTTGATAAAATACAAGATTATAATTTATATACTAATTACATTACGTTAAAAGAAGGATCTTTTCCGGTAAATGATTATGAGGTTATAGTTAATAATAGTTGGAGAGATGACTGGAAACTTAATAAAGAGGCAAATATTACAATTAATGGTAGAAAATTAAAAGTAGTAGGTTATTATGAATCAAGATATGATATTGATAATTTATTAGTAAATAATAATATGATTTTGCAAGAAGTTGTTTCTACAGCAGAAGATATTATTGTTTATCCTAAAGACAAAGAAAAGGCATTGAATGAATTTTTAAAAGATTATAAGGTTAATATAGTAGATAGCTATGAGACGGATAAAGAAGAATTTCTTGAGAATAGGGAAGATGCTACTAAAATAGCTATTATATCATCTGCAATAATTATTGGTATTTCTCTAATAGAAATATTCTTAATGTTAAGAGCTTCTTTCTTATCTAGAGTAAAAGAAGTAGGAACATTTAGAGCAATAGGAGTTAAGAAAAAAGATATTTATATTATGTTTAGTGGAGAAATAGTTGCTATAACGTTACTTGCTAATGTACCTGGGGTAATTTTAGCTTATTATATCTTAAATAATTTGTGTAAAATTACTATTATGAAAACTCAATTTTTGGTAAATCCATTATTACTATTGATAGCTATTGGAAGTATCTTTATTTTTAATTTATTAATTGGTTTAATTCCAGTATTTAATACGATTAGAAAGACACCAGCACAAATTTTAGCAAGGACGGATGTATAATGAAAAAACTAATTATAGTTATAAGTATTTTCCTCTTAATGACTGCTTGTAGTGAAAGTAAAGATGTTAAACAAGATGAAGTGGCAAAAGATAAAGTTAATTCCATTGAAGAAAAAATTCAAAAGAATAATTTTGTTAGTTATAATAAAGATTTAAAAGTAGATGGGGTATCTTTAGTAAATAGCTATAATGAAAAGTTTCAGTTAAAGGGGATAAGTTCTCATGGTATACAATGGTATAACAATTTTATTAATGATGAAAATATTAAAACTTTAAAACAGTCTTTTAATATAAATGTTTTTCGTTTAGCTATTTATACAAAAGAGGGAGGCTATATTGATAATAAAGATATAATTGATGAAGTATATGAAGATATTGATTTATTAATAGATAATGATTTGTATGTTATCGTTGATTGGCATATTTTAAGTGATGGTAATCCTAATACCTATTTAAATGAGGCTTTAACTTTTTTTGAAGAAATTAGTTCTAGATATAAGGATAAGCCTAATATTATTTATGAAATATGTAATGAGCCAAATAAAACGAGTTGGGCTGAAATAAAAAGTTATGCTGAAAAGGTTATTGAGGTTATTAGGCGTAACTGTAATAATGTTATTGTTGTAGGAACAAATACTTGGAGTCAAGATGTATTAGATCCTGTTACTGATAAAATAGATGAAGAAAATATTATGTATGCATTACATTTTTATGCTGGAACACATACTGATTATTTGAGGAATAGAGCTAAAGAGGCTTTGGATAAAGGTGTTGCATTATTTGTAAGTGAATGGGGTGTTAGTGATGCATCTGGTAATGGTGGTGTATTTTTTGATGAGGCAAGGAAGTGGATAGATTTTATTAATGAAAATAATTTAAGTTATATTAATTGGTCCTTGTCAGATAAAAATGAATCTTCTGCTTTATTGAGGCCTGGAACAAATGATGTGTTTTCAGAGAATGATTTAAGTGAGGCAGGTAAATTTGTAAAAGAAGTTTTGACAGAAAAAAATGAGTAAATTTAAATCTCATTTTTTTTGCATTAATTTTTATTTTTAGGAGAAAATACTAGTAGAACCTAGGAGGTTCTACTGGACGATTAACCAGTAGTTTATAAGCATTATAGTTTGATATACTTTCTTTTAGATAGGATAGTTACGATACATTGGTTGGTGGTGAAAGAATGGATAGTCGAAAAGTAAAAATAGGTATAATTGTAGCTTTATGTGTTGCAGCAATTACACTTAGTATTGGTTATGCAG
>CANQEF010000131.1 GCA_947594675.1 uncultured Bacilli bacterium | reverse complement strand
TCCTTATTTTATAATAAGATTATACCCCCCCCCCGTCTTGATTTGTCAACAAAAAAATTGTGGTGTTTTTCCACAATCATATTTTTAGCATTTGCAAAATAAATTCCGGTGTTAATTGCATAAAATATATAAGTGTTAAGGCAATTAATAAGAATGGCCCAAAAGGAACAATATTTTCCTTTCTTTTATAAACTAAAAATAATGAAATAGGTAAAGCTAAACAACTACCTAAAAATATAGAAATTACACCTAATAAAGGATGTAATATAATTCCAAAAATAAACATCATTTTTATATCTCCACCACCGAGAGATTCTCTTTTAAAAACTTTATTACCTATTAACATTATTAAATACATTAAAAGAAATAAAAATGCTCCCGATAAAATCTTTGAAAAAACACCTATTCCAAATATAAAGAATTGACAAATTATAAAATATATACTATAAAAAATTAATAATTCATCAGGAATAACATAAAATGACATATCACTAACAGAAACTATTATTAGCATCGAAACTATTCCTAAAGCAATCAATAACTCCCAAGAAAAACCAAAAATAAAATAAGCTAATGTAAATAAAACACCTGTAAATAACTCCATCCAAAATGATAAAGGACTTATCTTTTTATGGCAATAATGACATTTCCCTTTTAAAAATAAAAAAGATAAAAGAGGAATCATATCTAATAAACTCAACTTATGATTACATGAATCACAATGAGAATGTCCTAATAAAAAGGGTATTCCTTGAGGTAAACGTAAACCAATAACTGTAAAAAAAGATCCAAAAAAAGTGCCAAAAATAAAGAAGATAATTAAATATAAAATATCCATAATTACCCTCCTTATTTTATCTGTTCATAAATACCAAACATTGGTTGAATAATTGATAGTAGTATAATACCAACTACTACTGCTAAAAAACAAATTAATATTGGCTCAATTAAACTTTTCATTTGATCAATAATATTTTTATGTAACATTTGAAAATGAGCAGCAACTTTTTCCATCATTTGCCCTAACTGCCCAGTAGTTTCACCAGTAACAAGCATTTCATAAGCAACAACTGGTACAGCCCATTCTCCTTTAAATGCTGTTGAAATAGAGTCCCCTTTAGCTAAATTATTTAACGATTTATCAATAATACCTTTATATATTTCATTATTAGTTATCTTTGATAAGATTTCCATACTATCTGTTATAAATACACCATGATTTATTAAAGATGCAAAAGTCTTTGTAAAATTAGCAATCTCATTATATATAATAACATCCTTAACAACAGGTAAATGCATTAAAAACACTTGAACAGCCGTCCTAAATTTTTTCACCTTTTTATATAGCAATATAAAAGTAGTAACTATTAAAGTAACAATAATCAATATAACATACCAATAATTCTTTATATAATCACTTACTGCTAAAATTGTCAAAGTAAGAGCAGGCATTTCAGCATTTTGATCTTCAAACATTGTTGCGAATTGAGGTACTAGATATGTTAGCATAAAAATTAATACACCAAAGGCTATTGTTAAAACAACTAAAGGATAAGTCATTGCACTTTTCATTTGCTTTCTTGTTTGATCCATAGATGTATAATAATCAGCCATATCATCTAAAATCGTTGGTAAATCACCTGTCATTTCAGCCGTTTTAATCATATTAACTAATAACTTTGGATAACTAGATTTTTGTTTTTCCATAGCTGATGATAAGCTTTCACCTCTAAGTAATTCATAAACTAACTCTGTAAAACTCTTTTTTAAATTGGCTTTACTTGATTGCTTAGCTAAAATTTTTACTGAATCAGCTAGAGGTATTCCTGACTTTATATAGGTTGATAATTGTGTTAAAGTAAAAGCTAAATCAGCAGCCTTTATTTTACCATTTCCCCCTAAATCAATATCATATTTTGAACGTTCTTTAACTTCCAATACCTGATACTCTTGTGACAACAAAAAGTTACGAACATCATCTTCTGACTCTGCATCAAAATTTCCTGCCTCTTTTTTACCTACTCCATTAATAATTACATAATGGTACTTTCTAATAGGTCTAGCCACTTTTTTTCTATTTTCTGCCTCAGTAACTAAATTTTCTGCACTTATATCTTGTTGAACAGTATTTGCTGATATATTTTGATTAATATTAACCAAAGGCTGACTCTGTGCATTACTATTAAGTCCTTGCGTTTGAGTAGAACCTACTTGATTTTGCATACTTTGCATATTAAAATTACTTTGCATACTATTTTGATTAATATTTTCATTAACATTAAGAGGCGTACTAGTACTTACTTCTTGTTGGACAGTTGTTTTAGAATTTTTACTAAATAAACCCATAGCACTCCTCCTATCATACTATAATTAATTGTAACATATACCTATTTTTTTTTAAATAGTTAATTTAACTTTTTTAAGGGCTTTTACATACATTATAATAAAGAGGTGATATATGTATCCTTATGGTAATCCTGGCTTTTTAAGTCGAGGTCTTCGTCTTACAAGAGGAATAAATTGGGGAAGTCTTTTAGATGGTACTCAAAAAACACTAGGGGTCATTAATCAAGCTATTCCCATAGTCTATCAAGTAAAACCAATTATTAATAATGCTAAAACTATGCTAAGGATAGCCTCACAAATGGCCTCTACCGATTCTCCAAGAAGTAATATTTCAAATAATCCTATCAATCAAAATACTCAAAGTATACAAACTATCCAAAATAATAATACAACTATAAATAATCAAAATTTACCAATTTTCTACATATAAAAATACTAAACTGGGTTTTTAGTATTTTTTAATTTATTTAATCTTATAGTTATTTAAAAAATTCTCTCTATACTCTAAAATATTATCATTTTTAATAGCCTCTCTTAATTCTTCAGTTAATCTTACTAAAAAACGAATATTATGTATAGATAGAAGACGTCCTCCCAACATTTCATCAGTTGTAATTAGATGCCTAATATATGCTTTTGAATAATTTTTGCACGTGTAGCAATCACAATCTTCTTCAACTGCAGACAAATCTTCTTTAAATTTAGCATTATGCAAATTAATTTTACCCTTTCTAGTAAAGGCTTGACCATGACGAGCAATTCTAGTAGGTAACACACAATCAAAAATATCTACCCCTCTAATAACTCCCTCAATAATATCAAC
>CANQEF010000130.1 GCA_947594675.1 uncultured Bacilli bacterium | reverse complement strand
GTAGCAGTTTCTCCTTCTTGAATAAAAGCATTTTTTATTCCTAGCCCAACAGCAAAATCAACTACTTTACTATACTCATCCTTAGTAACTTTTCTATTTAAATTCTCATATTTTTCAATTCTATTTATAGGAGTATACTGATTCATAATACTAATAATTACATCATTACCATAGCTTTTATAAATATATTCAATTATTTTAATAGCATCATCGCAATGACCAGGTAAAACTAGCACTCTAATAACCAATCCCTTTTTCAAAATTCCATGCCTTAATGAAAATCTACCTACCTGTCTATACATTTCATCAATGGCTAAAGTAGCAGTTTCAAAGTAATCTTTGCACCCAGAATATTTCCAAGCCAAATCATCATCATAATACTTTAAATCAGCTAGATAAATATCAACTAAATTTTTAAGCATCATTAAAGTACCAACACTTTCATAACTACTAGTATTGTAAACAACAGGTATTTTAAGCTCATTACCTTTCAATTTTTTTAATACTGTAGCAATTTGTGGAACATAATGTGTCGGAGTAACAAGATTTATATTATGAGCTTTTTTATTTTGCAACTCCACCATAATTTCACCTAGTTTCTTATTACTTATTTCTTTTCCATAACGATCTATACTTATTTTTTTATTTTGACAATAAATACATTTTAAATTGCAATTAGAAAAGAAAATAGCTCCACTGCCTTTTTTCCCAGAAATAATAGGCTCTTCCCACATATGCAAGCCATAATAAGCAACTTTTACTTTATTTGAAGAATTACAATACCCCTTTACTTCATATCTATTTATGCGACATTTCCTAGGACACAATTCGCAATATTTTAAAACTTCCATAACTACCTCACAAAATATTAATCAATCTAACCATTTAATTTTTATCTACAAAAAATGACATAAACTAAATAACGATTTTTCAATCATATAGAAATATGTCATCCATTAGAACATCTTTAGCAGTATAAAAACTAAATCATTGTAAGAATAAGCACTATTAAAACAATAATTTTTAAATTCTAATACAACAAGTTAATTAAATTTGCTAAAGACTACCTTTTATATTCTTTTAATTTTAAATACTAACAAAAACTATTGATTACTATCATCAGAATTACCACTACTAGAATCGTCATTTTCTTGTGGATTAGAAGGAGATACCTCTGGAGTAGGACTAGGTTCAGTTGAACCTGTATTTTCTTCTACTGGTGGTTGCTCAACATTAGGAGTATCAGTATTTTCTGGTACTTTTGGAGTTTCTTCAGGAACAATAGTCTCTTGGACATTCTCTTCTTGTACTACATTATTATTAGAAACTGAATTACTTTGCTTTTTCCACATTGCCTCTAAAGTAATATCTTGAGATATTTCAGAATTAAAATCAAACCCTTTTCCATTAAATTGCCATTCTACAAATTCAAACCCCTTCTTCGTTGGATTAGCAGGTTTAACAGCCTTCTTTCCTTTTTCAATTGTTTGAGAAGAAACGTTTGTCCCACCATCACTATTAAAAGTAACTAAATAAGTAATTTTCTCAACATCATCAGTCGTTAAATTTTTTCGTTCAACATTTTGATCAAAAACAACATTTACAGGAATTTTTTCTTGTTTTTTTAAATTTGATTTCAAATAGTCAGATACATCATTACTTGATATAGTATCAGTATCAGTAATTATCTTTATTTCTTTAAATTTTACATTATTAGAAATAGCCGTATCTAGTATCATTACAATAGCCTCATACAAATCATAATCTTTAAGCCCAAGATTTTTATAAATATTTGAATTATCATCATCGTCAAATTCACAATCTGTTACCACATAAAAACGCTTATTGCACAATTTTTGCTTTCCATTTTTGTCTTTACATAAATTATATTGCTCTTTAAAAGATATTTTAGCGACACTACTAAAATCAATAATCATATTATGCATTTCTTCCTTATGAATACGTATATTTTTATTTTTCCTTGCCTCTGCAATAAAATAACTTGCAGTAATAATAGACACTGACAACAATGCACCAATAATTATAGCAATTATCTTTTTCTTTTCCATTACGCACCTCTTTACACTTAATAACATTATACACTTTTATTTAATATTAGTAAATCTACGAAATCACAAAATTAAGTATTTAACTTATAATTTTTATGAGAATTAACATTTACATAGTTTATTATGTCTCTAAAGTATAATCATTAAGTTTTAATTATAATAACTACAATTAAATTATACAAATAAAAGTAGAAAAAGTTAATAATTAATAAGTGTCAAAAAACGACATTTTTAGAGGAAAGCCTATTTAGATACGTTTCTAAATCAAGTCTTTAAATTTAGGATTTCAGGTTAAATATTTTCAATTATAATTTTTATAAATCTTTTAAGTTCTTTTCTAACAATAAAGAAGATAAACTTCCTTCAAAGATTTTTCTAATACAAGTATAATACAACACATCTAAATTGACTTTCTAATAAACTATTTTAATTACCAATCCCTTTTAATGTTCTAATATCAACTTTAAAACACGATAAAAAAATCTAGTAAATGATAAATCACTAGAAAAAGCGAATAATTGCTATGACAGGGGATAAGTGAGTCGAAACCCATTCTTTTGTCAAATAATTTGGTTTGCACATTTTATTATTATTTTTCTGACATTTCGAAAAATATAATCTTCATCACTATCAGACAATCCATTTCTATTTGGTCTTTTCTATATTCAGCTAAATAATCAAAACACAAAATAGGCATTGTAATATTTCTTCGGCTAGCATCATTTTTTAGACTTTTACATACTAATTGCGAACTAATTACTTCTACAATATCTTCTTCATTAAATTCATCAGAATCAATAGAAACAACTGCTTTTGAATTTCAAAAATATAAGTTTTCCATTTCAAATCAAATAATTATTCTTTACTAAAATACTACTTCCTATTTTAACATTTTTTATAATGATGCAACAAACTAAAAACCAAAAAATGGACACTCACTATATGACTGAATTTCTATAAATTTTACATTTTTTAACAATACACTACTCACTTTATAAACAATCAGCGATTTTATTGACTAAACTGTGATTTATAAGTTAAAATGTCCTAATTTTAATTTTATATTTACAAGTTAAAATGTCCTATTAAAAAATAATAATA
>CANQEF010000129.1 GCA_947594675.1 uncultured Bacilli bacterium | reverse complement strand
CAACTCACCTCACCGTGCTTTGTAGTACACACTCCTTCAAGGTTGATATTATAAATATAAAATAAATTTTGTTCAAGCTTTCATGACTATGTGTGCCTTGAACGAAGTGAAAGGAATGGGCGGTACAATGAAAAAAATCTTTATAACTTTAATTGTGATTATACTTATTAGTTTATTTGGATTTGCTATTTATAAAAAAGTTTATCTAGATGATTCTGATTCTAAAAAAAGTACTTCTAAAAATAAAGAAAATGAAGAAGAAAAAGACGATATTCTTGAAAAGTATAAGGGATTATTATTTGAAGATTATTATGAAGATGCTCTTTCAACTGTAAATGATATGTCTTTAGAAGAAAAAGTTGGACAAATATTCTTTGTAAGATACGATGTTAATTCAATTGAATCAGATAAAGAATATTATCCAGGTGGTTATATATTATTTGCTAAAGATTTAGAAAATCATACTAAAGAAAGTATCAAAGAAGAAATAGAAAATGATCAAAGAATAAATAAATATCCTCTTTTAATAGCTGTAGATGAAGAAGGTGGAACGGTAACTAGAGTTAGCAGATTTAAACAATTCCGCAGTGAAAAATTTCCATCTGCTCAAGATATTTATAATGAAGGTGGCTTTGATTTATTAGCTGCTATTGAGAAAGAAAAGGCTGAATTGTTATTAAGTCTTGGCATTAATACTAATTTAGCACCTGTAGCTGACGTTTCTACAGATCCTAATGATTTTATATATGCCAGAAGTTTTGGAAAAAGTGCCGAAGAAACAGCCACATATGTAGAAAAAATGGTTGAATACAGTAAAGATAATAAAATTAATGCTTGCCTTAAACATTTCCCCGGTTATGGAAATAATGTTGATACACATACTGGAGTTGCTATAGATAATAGAGATTACAATAACTTTATAAATAACGACTTTTTACCTTTTAAAGCTGGAATTGAAAGTGGTGTTCCAAGTATTTTAGTAAGTCATAACATTGTAACAGCTATAGATAGTGAATATCCTTCATCATTAAGCAAAAAAGTTATTTCTGAGTTAAGAAATACTTTAGATTTTAGTGGAATAATAATGACTGATGATTTAGCGATGGATGCTGTAAAATCATATGTTGAAAATGGCTCTGCTGCTGTTTTGGCATTACAGGCAGGAAACGATATGATCATAACTAGTGATTTTAAGACAATGTATGATGAAGTGCTAAATGCCGTAAAAAGTGGTACAATAAAAGAAGAAGTTTTAAATGAGGCCGTTCTTAGAATAACGGCGTGGAAATATAAAACAGGATTATATTAAATTTAGTAAAGGAAAGTGAAAATATGACAGATAAAAATTTATTTACAAATTATGAAAAGTACCTAGAAAAAGAAGTTACATTAGAAGGATGGATAAAAAATCATCGTAAGCAAAAAGAATTTGGATTTATATCTTTTTCTGATGGAACATATTTTACTCCAATTCAGATTGTTTATGATAACAAATTGACTGATTTTGAAGATATTCAAAAATATCATATTGGTAGCTCAATTCAAGTTACGGGAATTGTTGTTAAGTCTCCTAAGGAAGAACAATTATTTGAAATGCAAGCTAAAAGCATTTCTCTTTTAGGTGATTGTCCAGAAGATTATCCTATTCAACCTAAAAAGCATAGTAGAGAATTTCTAAGAGAACAAGCTTATCTTCGACCAAGGACTAATCTTTTTCAAGCTGTTTTTCAAATTCGTAGTAAAGCTGCGTTTGCTATTCATGAATATTTTCAAAAGAAAGATTTTGTTTACTTTCATGCTCCTCTTATAACAGCTAGTGATTGTGAAGGAGCAGGTGAGATGTTCCATGTAACAACTTTTGATTTAGAAAATGTTCCTAAAAATAAAGATGGCAGTATTGATTATTCTAAAGATTTCTTTGGAAAAATGACTTCATTAACTGTATCAGGACAATTACAAGCAGAAACTTTTGCTTTAGCATATAGAAACGTTTATACATTTGGGCCAACATTTAGGGCTGAAAATTCTAATACTAAAACTCATGCATCAGAATTTTGGATGATAGAACCAGAAATGGCTTTTTGTGATTTAGAAAAAGATATGGACATAATGGAGGATATGTTAAAAAATGTTGTGAAATACGTTTTAGATAATTGTAAAGCAGAATTAGAATTTTTAGATAATTTTGTTGAAAAGGGTTTAATAGAAAAATTAAATAATCTGACTAAAAAGAAAGCTATTCGTATTACTCATCATCAAGCAATTAAAGAACTAAAAGAATCAGGTAAAAAATTTGAATTTGAACCAGAATATGGTGAAGATTTAGCTCGTGAGCATGAAAAATATTTAACAGAAGAAAAATATAATGCACCTGTGTTTGTTTATGATTGGCCAAAAGATATAAAAGCATTTTATATGCGTCTTAATGACGATGCAAAAACTGTTGCGGCAGTAGATTTACTTGTACCAGGTTCTGGAGAATTAATGGGTGGTTCACAAAGAGAAGAAAGATATGATATTCTTTTAAAACGCATGCAAGAGTTAAATACCGGAGTAGAAGAACTAGATTGGTATTTAAAATTAAGACTTTATGGTGGCTGTATACATTCTGGATTTGGAATGGGATTTGAAAGATTAATTATGTACTTGACCGGTGTTGAAAATATTAGGGATGTTATTCCATATCCAAGAACACCAGGCAATTGCGATTTTTAATTTTTACATTGTGGAAAAAACTCCACAATTTTTTTGTTGGCAAATTATGACGGGGGGGGGTATAATCTTATTATAAAATAAGAAAATTGTGCACAATTTGGTGGTGGAAAAATGGATAATAGAAAGCTTAAAGTTATAATTATTTCTTCTTTAGGTGTGGCCCTTCTTTTTCTTGCTGTAGCATATGCCGCAATTTCTTCTCGTTTATCTATTAATGGTACAGCCCAAATTTCAGGAGAAAAATGGAATGTGTTTTTTTTAGAGAAAGAAAAAACAACTTCTCGTACAGGAAAAGCGGTATGTGATATTGGTACTATAGATAAAACATCTATTACAGGATTATCAGCAATATTTAAAGTACCAGGTGATTCATGTACTTTTACTATACCAATTCAAAATAAAGGTACTTTATCAGCTAGTCTAACTGAAGTGGAAGGAAAATCTGATAAATTAGAATTTCAAGGAACAAGTGCAGATAAAGCTATATTAGAAAATTATGTAACATATGAAGT
>CANQEF010000128.1 GCA_947594675.1 uncultured Bacilli bacterium | reverse complement strand
TTGCTCTAACATACCCTTCTATTTCAAAATTTTTATTTTTATGATGTTGAATTAAACCATATTCTCTTTCAAAACTTTCTGTTAATCCTTCTACTATATTATCTAAATTATTTGAAAATGTTGAATCTGGATTATTTACTCTATGATTATATCTATTTTTTATTGATAAAGTGTGTGAAAAGTCTCTAGTAAATTGAATACTTATTACACTTGTTCCATATTTATCTTGTCTTTGTGGATTTTTATAATCTTTTCTTCTTATTTTATCTACATCTTTTTTTACTGCAAAAAAGACTCTACAACTATTTAGCCTTCCTCCATGAAAGGTACATAATTCTTCTCCTTTAGAATAATATTTTTTAAAACTTTGTATTTCTTCTTCACTTTTACATTCATATAAATCATATCCTACTTCACTCAATAGCTCTTTTGGTGTTTTATTTGTTTTTACTTGATTATTATTTTCTACATCTACTAGACTATAAATATAATTTTTAAATTGATTTTTCTTTTTCTGATCTACAATATCTTTATATAAACTATGATTTGGTTCAAAGTTATTTAAAAGTAGCTTAGGCAATAACCCTTCTGTCTCAAGTAAAGTTGAAAAAAGCTCTCGACACAAGTTGGACATTTCTTCTCCATACTTTTTCTTTATTATTTTTAAATCTTGATTCACTTCCATCACCTTCTAATAATTCCATAAACTCTTTTAAATATATTTTTTTATTATCACTTTTTCATTTTTTTATCATTATTCTTTCTATATTATCTTCAAAATTATTTTGATTAAATATAGGATGAGAGCATAAAAATCCAGCCCTTGTTTTGTATACCCCTAAATTCGGACAATCTATCTTTTTTAGAGATTTATTATTATATAAAAAATTATCTCCCACCTGTTGCAAGGTTGATAAAATTAAATTTTGTAAAGAATCATTATAATGCAAAAACCAATCCCCTGCCCTACGTAAATTGGATAAATCTAGTCTTTGCAAAGAATTATTATAATCTAAAAAACAATCTCCTACCTCCTGCAATTTTGGTAAATCTAGCGTTTGCAAAGAGTTATTGTGATATAAGAAACAATTACCTGATCTTTGTAAATTGGGTAACTCTAGATATTGTAAAGAGTTGTTTTTACTTAAAAACCAATCTCCAACTACAATTAAGTTTGGTAAATCTAATTTTTTTAAAAAATTATTCTCATTTAAAAAATTATCTCCTACCTTTTGCAAGCTTGTTAAAACAAGTTCTTCTAAAGAGTTATTGTTATATAAAAATTCATCCCCTACTTCTTGTAAATTTAACAAAGCTAAATTTTGTAGAATGTTATTGCAATACAAAAATTTATCTGCTACTTTTTGTAGGCTTGGTAGAGCTAAATCTTGTAAAGAGTTATTATAGTATAAGAAACAATTACCAACATTTTGTACCTCTGACATATTTAAGTATTGCAAAGAGTCATTACTATATAAGAAATTATCACCTACTTTTTGTAGATTAGGTAAATCTAGTCCTTCCAAAGAATTATTACAATCTAAAAAATAATTGCCCACTTTTTGTAAATTTGTTAAATATAAATATTGCAAAGAGTCATTATAAAATAAAAAACAATCTCCTATTACTTGTAAGCTTGGTAAATCTAGTTTCTGTAAAGAGTTATTAAAATATAAGAAATAATTTCCTACTTCTTGTAAATTTGGTAAAAGTAAGTCTTGTAAAGAATTATTATAGTCTAAGAAAAAATTGCCTACTTTTTCTACATTAGAATTTGTTAACTTTATAATCTTATTATTTTCATTTAATAATATCTTTATATCTTCTCCGTCTTTTACTTTTATTTTTATATTCTTTTCCTTTCCTGCTACATTTTCTATCTCTATTTTTTTTATATCTTTTATAGTATCAGGAAATGAGTCTTTCATTCCTCTATCATATATTTTTAATTCTTTATTTACTAGATCTAATATAAAATAATCAAGTACTATATATTTTTCTTTCTCATATTTTTTTACTTCAAAATTATCTATTATTATATTATTTGGACAGTAATATGTATTATTTATTTCATAATTATATTTATAATATTTTCCATCAGCTGCTCTAACATACCCTTGTATTTCAAGCTTATTATTTTTATGTTGTTGAATTAATCCATATTCTCGCTCAAAGCTTTCTGTTAATCCTTTTATTATATTATCTAAATTATTTGAAAATGTTGAATCTGGATTATTTACCCTGTGATTATATCTATTTTTTATTGATAAAGTATGTGAAGAGTCTTTAGTAAATTGAATACTTATTACACTTGTTCCATATTTATCTTGTCTTTGTGGATTTTTATAATCTTCTCTTTTTATTTTATCTACATCTTTTTTTACTGCAAAAAATACCCTACAACTATTTAGCCTTTCTCCATCAAATGTGCACAATTCTTCTCTTTTAGAATAATACTTTCTAAAGCTTTGTATTTCTTCTTCACTTTTACATTCATATAAATCATATCCTACTTCACTCAATAACTCTTTTGGTGTTTTATTTGTCTTTACTTCATTGTTGCTTTCTACATCCACTAAACTATAAATATAATTTTTAAATTCATTTTCCATCTTCTGATTTATAATATCCTTATATAGTATATGATTCGGTTCAAAGTTATTCAGAAGTATCTTTGATAATAACCCTTCTGTTTCAAGTAAAGTTGAAAAAAACTTTCGACACAACTTGGCCATTTCTTCTCCATACTTTTTCTTTATTATTTTTAAATCTTGATTCACTTCCATCACCTTCTAATAATTCTTTAAACTCTTTTAAATATATTTTTCACTATCACTTTTTCATTTTTTTATCATTATTCTTTCCATATTATCTTCAAAATTATTTTGATTAAATATAGGATGAGAGTATAAAAACCATTCACCTACTTTTTTTAAGTTTGGTAAATTTAGTGCTTGTAAAGAAACATTATCACCTAAAAAATAATTTCCTACTTCTTGTAAATTGGGTAAATCTAGTATTTCTAAAGAGTTATTAAAACATAAAAAATAATCTCCTACTTTTTTTAAGTTTGGTAAATCTAATATTTCTAAACAACTATTAAAATATAAGAAATTATCTCCTACCTTTTGTAAATTTGGTAAAGATACTTTTTCTAGAGAATCATTATCATGTAAGAAAGAACCTCCTACTTCTTTTAAGTTTGGTAAACTTAGTGTTTGTAAAGAACTATTATGATATAAGAAATAAT
>CANQEF010000127.1 GCA_947594675.1 uncultured Bacilli bacterium | reverse complement strand
CAATTCCATATCAAATATTTAGGCTATC
This sequence comes from uncultured Bacilli bacterium, assembly GCA_947594675.1. The sequence continues at coordinate 3,243 of CANQEF010000127.1, read as the reverse complement.
CTTCTATTTGGTTAAATGAATTTTTTACTAAGGAGAATTAAATTGCAAAGGAAAAGAAAAAAAATAGGAATACTAATTATTTTAAGTATTATTATTCTGTTGATAGGAATTCTTTTTTTAGAGGCAATATATTTTAATAGAAATATTCAAAAGAATAATATATATAAATTGAAAGATAAAACATATTATGAAGTTACTTTAAAACCCAATATTTATTTTTCTAATGATAAAATAAAGGCTAATAATTATTATATTGCAAATTCAATTAAAACTGTCGATATTTATTTTAATTATTGGTTAAAAAACAAGACGAAAGAAAAAATTAATTATTCTTATGATATTACGGCTACTTTAAAAAGCTATGCTGATAATGGTACTAAATTAATTTGGACTAAGGATTTTAATTTAAGAAATGCAAATAATATAAATGAAGAAGAAATCAATATAAAGGAAAATTATAGCTTAGATTATCAATATTATGCTAATTATGTTAAATCTTTTCAAAAATACTATAATGTTAAAACAGAAAACTATTTATATGTTAAGCTTAATATTAAAATTAATAATCAAACTAATCCTTATGTTTTATTAACAATTCCTATTAATGAAAATATTGTAGAAATAACGATGAAGGAAGATAATACTTTTTTAGAAAATAATGCGAAAAAGATTAATCTTAATAGGATAATGGGCTTTGATTTTATACTTATAGTTATTATCCTTGTAGTAAGTAAAATTTTATTTAATAAAAATAATGAAGAGTCTATTTTAAAAGAATATCATGATATAATTATAATTGTTCAAAATGAACCTAATATAAATGGTAATAATACTATATATTTAACTGATTTAAGGGATTTAATGAATATAGCAGAAAATAATAATATAAATATCTTTAATTATAAGAATAACTACTACACTATTATTAATAATACTTATTATGTTTATATTTTAAAAACTATAAAAGACATAGAAAATTAATTTTTATGTCTTTTGGCTTTTTTAAATATTAGAAATTATTAAATAAAACTTAGTTAAAAATTCACAATTTTATATAGATTTTTGTACTTTTAGGAGTACTTTAATGCAATTGAGAATTATTATGCCTAATATAAATATTAAATAATAATGTTAAAAATTATATAGCATAAGTAGAAAAAATTGTGTTAGAAATCCTAGTTATGATTTAATTCACTTATAGCAGCTGTTGCAGCTATAGATCCATCAGCTACGGCTGTTGTTAATTGGCGAAGTTTTTTTACACGTGCATCTCCGGCAACAAAAATTTTTTCTTTACTTGTGTAAACATCGTCATGAGCAATAATATATCCTTTTTCGTCAATGTCAATAATATTTGAAAAAATTTCATTAGAAGGTGCTTGTCCTACTGCTATGAAAACTCCATCAACTTCAAGCTTTTCTTCTTTATTTTCATTGTTTCGTACAATAATACTCTCTACATTATTTGTACCGTTTATTTTTGTACAATTTGAATTTAATATAAAAGTTACATTATCTAACTTTTTTAAATCATTATAATATTTTTCTTCTCCTCTAAAATTATCCCTTCTATGTATTAGATAGACTTTTTTGGCTATTGCTGATAAATAAAGTGCATCTGTTAGAGCAGTATTTCCACCTCCTATTACAGCAACTGTTTTGCCTTTGTAGAAGGCTCCATCACAACTAGCACAATATGAAACTCCTTTACCAATAAATTTTGTTTCTTCTTCAAGGCCTAATGTTCTATTTTTGGCTCCTGTTGCTATAATGATAGTTTTGCTTTTATAAACATTTTTATTAGTGAAAACATTTCTTTCTTCATCTATTTTTATAACTGTTTCATATTTAATTTCGGCACCTAATTTTTTTACTTGATTGCATAAATTATTAGCAAAATCTATTCCAGAAATATTCTCTATAGCTGGGTAATTTTGAATATTATGGGCAGTTATTATTTGTCCACCATATGTTTTTGCTTCTAATATTAAAATATTTTTATTAGCTCTTAGGGCATATAAAGCGGCTGTTAATCCAGCTGGGCCAGCTCCTATTATTATTATATCGTACATTTTTTCCTCCTATCTGTTATTTTCTTTTAATTACAACTTAATTTTATCTTTTTTATTTTTTTAGTCAAGTATTTAAAAAAATTATTTTATTTATATTTTTAGCATTTTTTCTTATAATATGCTCATTTTTTTAAAATGAAAAAGAAGTAATCTTTACTTCCTTAACATCCTGTTTTAGAGCAGGTATTTTTTTCGTTTAAACATTTAAAAACACATTCTAACTGCTCATACATTTCTTTTTTCATTTCATCAGTTAAGTCTTGATAAGGATCTTCTTGTTGTTCACTAATGCCCTCAGCTATTTGTGTTGGAGTACCTTTGACAACAGCTACAACATTTGGTGCATATATGCGTTTTTCTCCTGTAGAAAATTTTTCACCATTTGTTGTTGAAAGTTCATAGTCTTTTAATACATTGTCTAATTTTTCTAACAATTTATTGTATCCTTTTGTTCCTTCTTTTGTTGTTAATACTTGATCTTCTTTTAATTCTTTTGTATCTCTAATATCGTAAACATCCACGTAATATATTTTAGATATCTTGTTATCATCAGCTACTTTAAATAGTGTTTCTATCATACTTCTGCACCAAGGACATTTAGCGAATCCAAAGTAGACAACAAATGTCTCTTTTTCATCAATCATATTGACAATATCATCGGCTGTTGAATAGATTATAGGATTATTCTTATCAATAGAGACAGGACGAATCTTATGGTTACCATTTTCCTCATTATTTAGGCTTTCATATTCTTCTTTAAACTTTTTAGCATCTGATTCTTTAAAGCCACAACCTGTTATTGTTAAAAGTAAACTGATTGATAAAAATAGTGTGAATATTTTTTTCATTGTTACAACTCCCTACTACGTCATCTATTATCATTATAAAACATTATTTGAGAAATTGGTAGAGTTTTTTGTAACTTTTATTGAATAAAGACAGCACGAGAAGAGTTGCCATTGCCACCAGCACTTCCACCGCTATGTTCTGCACGAAAGACTCCAGTAGCATTGGTATCACCATAGTATCCCCCTTCTTTGACACTTGTTTCAAAAAAACACACCTCAAAGCATTGATAATGCTTATTTTTTTGAAAAAATAATTCTTGCGTACCTTTCGTACCTATGATATAATAAAATTATAGGGAGGTTTTAATATGGCAAGAATTAAA
>CANQEF010000126.1 GCA_947594675.1 uncultured Bacilli bacterium | reverse complement strand
AGTAAATCAGCTTTTTCTTTCTCTAAATTATTAATAATATTAAGAAATTGTTCATAATCTCCAATAATATCATCTAAAAATTGGTCAACCTCTTTTAAACGATATCCTCGAGTATCAATTTTAAACTCTTTCTCTAAGATATCTTGAGGCATTAGTTTAATCTTATTTTGATACATCTATATCACCAATCCCTTACAGTAATATTATTACATTAATGCTTATTTTTGTCAATTGTTAAGCTTTCAAGAATATAATATAAATTTGTTTGTATTGAAACAATTTTTGTTTTATCTATCATTCTATTTAAAATTTTATTTAATTCTAAGCTATTCATTTCCTATCACCAACTACATATTAATACATTTTTTTCAAAAAATCTCAAATTCGACAAATAAAGCTAAATTAAGACAAAAATTAAAACAAAAAATTTTATGGTAAATTGCAAACATTTATAGTATAATTAATGATAGGTGATTGAATTGAATTACCCATCAGGTACGAAAAAAGCAAATGTATTAGTAAAAAATCATGATAATATCAATTATAAAAATAGAGGAATGACTTTAGAAAGTGAATTAAACTCATCAAATGAATACTATCGATCAATAGATAAAGCATACATATATAAAAAACCAACTCCCATAAAAATAACTAAAGTGGATTATCCATCAAGAGATAAAGCTGTTATTAAGGAGGCGTTTTTTACAATTCCATCTACTACTGATTATAATGGTATTTATAAAGGAAAATACATCGATTTTGAAGCTAAAGAAACTAAGAGTAGCACATCATTTACTTTAAACAATATTCATCCACACCAAATAAAACATTTATCAAATATAAATAATCATGGTGGAATTGCTTTTGTCATAATAAGATTTACTACTTTAAATGAGACTTACCTATTACCTGCAAATAAGCTAATGTCTTTTTTAGAAAAATCTAATAAAAAATCAATCCCCCTATCTTATTTTAAAGAAAATGCATATGTATTAATAGATGGTTTCAGACCAACAATTGACTATTTAAGAATAGTTGATCAATTAATTGGAGGTATTTAAAAAATGCAAAAAGAAATAAAAGGAAGAAGAAAAAAACAAAATAACACTAATAAATCTTACAATACAAAGGAAATAAAAAAACGAGTAAATCATAAAAATAAAGCAGATAAAAATTTCCGTTTAGCTATGTTTTTTGCTGTAATAGCTATTCTTTTAACATGTTACCTAATATTTGGATTAACAATAACGATAATTGCTGCTTTAGGAATAGGCTTAATTGTTGGTGTTGCAAGCTTAATCAAAAAAGTAAATCGCCAAAAGAAGAAGAAAAAATTACTTAATATTTTATTAATTATTATTCTTACATTAGGTATAATTGGCATGCTTTGCTTTGGAGCTTTCTTAATTTATATAAAAACAGAAGCAGAACCAAAATATGAAGCAAACAAACTAAATACTAAAGAAATAAGTCGTCTTTATGATATTAATAATAAAGAATTTGCTAAAGTAGGAGAAGAAAATCGTGAAAAAGTTAAATATGAAGAATTACCTGAAGTATTAGTAGATGCTATTGTTGCTACTGAAGATTCAAGATTCTTTCAACATAATGGTTTTGATGCCCCACGTTTTTTAAAAGCAACAATTGGACAATTACTAAAACAATCTGGAGCAGGTGGTGCCTCTACTTTATCAATGCAAGTAGTTAAAAATGTCTTCACTGATAAATATGTTGATGAAGGTCTTGCCGGTATTATTAGAAAATTTGAAGATATCTATCTAGCAATCTTTAAACTTGAAAGTGACTATACAAAACAAGAAATCATCGAATTTTATGTAAATAATCACGCTTTAGGTGGAAATATTTATGGAGTTGAAGAAGCAAGTCAAACATACTTTGGTAAAAGTGTATCAGAACTTAACCTAAGTGAGGCAGCTATCATTGCTGGTATGTTTAAAGCTCCTAACCTTTATCGTCCAAATGTTAATCCTGATAAAGCTGCAGAAAGACGAAAAACAGTTTTATATCTAATGCGTCGTCATGGTTATATAACAAAAGAAGAAGAAGAAATGGCTAATTCTATACCAGTTGAATCCTTAACAGCTGCTCCAGAACAAGTAGAAAATTATCATAAATACCAAGGATACATTGATACAGTTGTTAATGAGGCTAAAGATAAATACAAAGCCAATCCATACAGTACAGCTTTACTTGTCTATACAAATTTAGATTCAAGTAAACAAGATGCTGTCAATAGTGTTATGAATGGTGAGTCTTACACATGGATTAATGACGTTGTCCAAGCAGGAGTTTCTGTTATTGACTCTGAAACTGGAAAAATATTAGCTATAGGAAATGGTAGAAATCATAATGCAAAATTACAAACCAACTTTGCTACTAGTATTCATAGACAACCTGGTTCAACAGCTAAGCCATTGTTTGATTATGGTCCAGGAATTGAATACAATAATTGGTCAACATACACTTTATTCAATGATGCGCCATATACATACTCAAATGGCCGTTCAATAAAGAACTGGGATGGTGGCTATTTTGGAACTATAACCTTACGTAGAGCTTTATCTACTTCTCGTAATATTCCTGCTTTAAAAGCTTTTCAACAAGTTGACAACAAAAAAATAATTGAATTTGTAACAAATTTAGGATTAACGCCACAAATAGAAGGTGGCCGTATCCATGAGGCCCATTCAATTGGTGCATGGGATCCAGGTACAAACCCATTAGAAATGAGTGCCGCTTACGCTGCCTTTTCAAATGGTGGTTATTATAATGAACCATATACAATAAATAAAATTGAATTCCGCTCCACTGGTGAAGTAATTGAACACAAATCTGAAAAGAAACGTGTTATGTCAGATGCTACTGCTTTTATGATATCAAGTGTTTTACAAGATGTAGCTTTAACTGGTGGAACCCCTAAAAATATAGCCGTTAAAACTGGTACAACAAACTATGATGAAAAGGTTATGGAATCTAAGAATTTACCTTGGGATGCAATTAGAGATTCTTGGGTAGTCGGATACTCAACAAAAACGGTTATAGCCTTATGGTATGGATATGAATACATTGATAGTGAATATTGCCTGCATAACATACCAGCAACAGTCCAAAAAGATAATATCTTTAAAGCATTAGTCGCCCAAGGTGCAATGGAACAAAATCGTAGTGAATTTAAAATGCCATCAAGTGTAGTAAGAGTAACAGTTGCTGCTGGTTCTAATCCTCCAAAATTAGCTGCTCCTGGTTCAAAATGGTGGGTACTGGCATGAAGACT
>CANQEF010000125.1 GCA_947594675.1 uncultured Bacilli bacterium | reverse complement strand
CCAAGAGCTATATTATTATAAAAATATACTATATGAGCATTAATTCTTTTTTCAGCATCAATTATATTCACATTAAAACCTTCTTCTTAGCATAATTATTTAATTCCTTACGAATTTCACAAAATTCACTTTTCTCACCAATCAAACCAAATTGCGAATACGCCTCAGCCACACAGCCACCATAACAATTTGTATATAACTCACATCCTCCACACTTTTCTTCAATTTGCCTATTTCTTAATTCTAATAAATATTTTACTTTAGTTTCTAATTGTTCCATACTCATCTTTCTTATATTACCATAATAAAAATCATTAATATTATATAGCCTATTACAGGCATAAACTTCACCATTTGCATCTAAAGAAATAAAATTCATAAAACAATTAGGAGAACATTCACAACTACGATTTTTAGTATCTAAAATGACACCTTTAACTAAATTAGCAAATTCAAATATCTGTTGAGTCTTTACTCTTTTATCAGTATCGTTATACCATATTTCAAATAAATTTTCAAAAAAAGTTAAGTATTCAGCCGTACTCATAACAAGAGAATTATCACCCGTTAACGAAGAAAAAATTGGTCTTATATTAATACTAATATCATTATCCGCTATAAAATCATATAATTCTTGTTCATGATTTATATGAAGTTTATTTATAGACATAATAACTCCAAATTTAATTTGCTCCTCTTTTAATAAATTCATCTTATTAATAACCGTATTAAAAGAATTACCACCTTCTTTGTAAACTCTAGCACCATTTTGCTTTTCATTAGAACCATCTAGACTTATACCAACATTAAATTTAAATTTTCTAAATAAATCAATATAATCCTGATTTATTAAAGTACCATTAGTTTGAACACTAAACTCAACTGGAAACTCATTTGATAATTTTTGGCAAAATTCCTTTAAAACTTGAGCATCTACGAGTAATGGTTCACCACCATGAAATATAAATCTACCATAATTACTATCACCATACAACTTTATAGCATCTCGTATAATATTATCTAGATTATAAGAAAAATTAGTAGTAGCTATCTTCCTAGAAATTTCCTTGTCATGATTACTATTATCATAACAATACTTACACCTTAAATTACACTCATTTGTTGTTCTAAAAATGATGGTATGCATTAATATCACCTCTTAATTTTTTACACTGTTTTTGAATGGCTGGATCTTTAATAAAATCTCCAACATAATACTGATAAGGATTTACCTCATTTGTTACTAATTTTAACTGCTTTATAGCCTTAATAAAATCATCAGGAAAGTATTGTCTCAGCCATTTTACAATAAGATTAAAATCTTCATAACTCTGCTTTTCTAAGTATATATCAAGTAAATAGTTGAATAGCATTATAAATAAACACTCTTGATCTAAATTACCATACTGAATAAGTTCTCCTTCATATTCATAAGATTTATCTTTTACATCATGTAAATTATAAGAAATAGCAGATATATGAGTAGAATTATATTTGCCAACTACTGCATCATCAAAGTCAATATAAATAGGCTTGTTATTTGTATCAATTAAAATATTATTATGATGTAAATCTGAAAAATGAATATTTTCTTTATTTATGAGCTTTAAATTATCACTTAAAGTAATCATAATTTTTAACATACTTTCCACTGAAACATCATTATTTTTTAAATATTGTCTAAATGTTATAGCATCCGGAATAAATCTCATTACCATACCATACTGTTTTTCACTAGTAACAATTCTTTTTACCGGTAATACCCCTACTCCTCTTAAAGTTTCATTATTAATCAAAATATCCAACACATGTCTTTTAAAAGGCTCATTTTTAATATAAATTTTATACAAATAATTATTATACAAATATATCCGTGAAGTATCACCACTATAATAAAGATTCTTACTATTTAAAACATCATCCAAATTATATTCTAAACCCATATACTCTCCTAATTAATTTATTATTTTCTATTCTAATTATCATTTAATTTTCTGTCAAGTACCTAGAAAAAAGCAAGAATTCACCATTCTTGCTAACACTTTTTAGTTAAAGTTTTATTTTTTTCTTGCTCAATTACCCCTATATAAGGTAAATTTCTATAATCTTCATTATAGTCTAAACCAAAGCCCACTATAAACTTATCTGCTATTTCAAAGCCTATATAATCAACAAAAACATCATTTCTTCTCTTTTCCCTTTTACTAATTAAAGTACAAATTTTTAATGAATTTGGTTCTTTTTTCAATAAATATTCCTTCAAATAACTTAAAGTTATACCAGTATCAATAATATCTTCTACGATTAAAACATCTTTACCCTTTATTGAAGAAGTAATATCCTTATTCAATTTAATTTCACCCGTAGTTTCAAATCCCTCATAACTAGAAACCTCTATAAATTGAAATCTAACATTTCCCTTAATGTTCAAAGCAAGTTCAACTGCAAAAACACTAGCTCCCTTTAAAACACAAATAAGTTCAATATTCTTATCCTTATAATCACTACTAATTTTTTCAGCCAATTCTTTAATTTTATCATTAATTTTTTCTTTAGCAATATACTCTTTTACTTCCATTTTTCTACCTCTTCTCTAAAATAATAAGAAAAAAGAAACAAACTACTACATTTGTCCTCTTTCTTTAATACGATAACCGCCAACTTTTTCCCTAAGGAATGTAAGTTTAGCACGTCTAACTTTACCTTTTCTAATTACCGTTATACCAGCAACTTTTGGTGAGTTAATAGGAAATGTTCTTTCAACACCTACACCACTTGAAACTTTACGTACTGTAAATGTTTCTGAAACAGATCCACCTCTGCGAGCAACAACTACTCCTTCAAAAGCTTGAATACGTTCTCTTTTTCCTTCAATGATTTTAACATCTACTCTAACAGTATCACCTACACGGAATTCAGGAACATTTGGATTAATTTGTTTTTCATTAATTTTGTCTATCAAATTCATAAGTATCCCTCCAAAAAATATTTCCAGTTAATCATAATCATAAGATAAGCGGATTAACCCACTAGACAAACTAGATTATAGCACATCAATTTGAAAAAAGCAAACAAAACCTAAAATTTCGAAAAAACTAAAAAAATATTTCTAGCCAGATTCGTGACTGATAGGTTTAAAAGTAAAATTCATCCGTTGTATCAATCGATTTTTTCATCATCATTGGATTATGCTCATTTACCATATCTTCGCATAGTCTAAAAATTAAGCTGTTTGACCTTTAATTATGGCAAATTGACCATTACTAAAATGGATAAATTTTCTTAGAACAAAATGATTTATGAATAAATCATACCCAAATCTCACGATTTGGTATTTCTCCTTCATAGGATATTTTATCC
>CANQEF010000124.1 GCA_947594675.1 uncultured Bacilli bacterium | reverse complement strand
TAGCAACAACTTCATCTGGATTAACTTCACGAGATGGCTCTTTTCCTAACTCTTTAGTTATTAAATCATAAACCATTGGTACACGAGTAGATCCACCTACTAAGATAACTTTATCAATATCGCTCTTAGACATTTTTGCATCTTTTAAAGCTTTCTTAACCGGTTCAACAGTAGATTCTACTAAATCTGAAATTAAATCTTCAAATTTTGCACGAGTCAAAGTCATATCAACATGTAATGGTTCTCCATCTTCACCTTTAGCAATAAACGGAGCTGATATTTGTGTAGATACCATTCCTGATAAATCTTTTTTAGCTTTTTCAGCTACTTCTTTAAGACGTTGCATAGCCATTTTATCATCAGTTAAGTCAATATCATTTTCTTTTTTAAATTCTTTAACAATATAATCAATAATTCTTTGATCAAAATCGTCTCCACCCAAATGATTATTTCCATTAGTTGCTTTTACTTCAAATACGCCATCACCTATTTCAAGGATAGACACATCAAAAGTACCTCCACCTAAATCATAAACTAAGATAGTTTGACCATTTTCCTTATCAAGACCATAAGATAAAGCAGCAGCTGTAGGTTCATTAATAATTCTTTCTACCTCTAATCCAGCAATTTTACCAGCATTTTTTGTAGCTTGACGTTGTGAATCATTGAAATATGCTGGAACAGTAATTACAGCTTTTGTTACTTTCTCTCCTAAATAGCTTTCAGCATAGTCTTTAATATAAGATAAAATCATAGCAGAAATCTCTTCTGGAGTATATTTTTTATCTTCTAATTTAACTTTTTCATCAGTACCCATTAATCTTTTAATAGATGAAACAGTATTTGGATTAGTTAAAGCTTGTCTTTTAGCAGCCTCTCCTACTATCCTTTCACCCTTTTTAAATGCAACTACTGATGGAGTAGTTCTTCCTCCCTCTGGATTTGGAATTACCTTTGGTGCTCCTGCTTCCAATACAGCAGCACATGAATTTGTTGTACCTAAATCAATACCTATTATTTTACTCATTTATATCTCTCCATTTCTTTTATTTTTGATTTATTTTAACTGAGGCAGGTCTTATAACTCTACCCTTATATTTATAACCTTTTAGCAGCACTTCAATAACGACATCATCTTCCATATCAGGAACACTATCAGTCATTAAAGCCTCTTCCTGTTGAGAATCAAATTTCTCTCCAACACGGACAATTTCTTCAACACCAAATTTTTTTAGTAAGTCAACAAGTGATGCATACATCATTTTAAAGCCAGCTAAGAATTTAGAAAGTTCATCAGTTAAATCATTATCATCCAATTTAATAGCTCTTTCAAAATTATCAACTATAGGAATTAATTCCATAATCAAATCTTGATTAGCATATTTTAAGATACTAGCTGTCTCATCATCCTTACGTTTACGATAATTAATTAACTCAGCCTGAGCAAGTTGTACCTTTTCTAACAAATGTTTATTTTCTTCTTCTAATTTTTTCAAATCTTCCTTGATTTTTTCATCTTTTTTATTTTTCTTTTCACATTTACATTTATGTTTTTCATTTTTTTCATTACAGCAACAACTTTCTTGTTGATTACTTTCATTAGTTTGTTCTGTTTCTTTTAATTCTTCTATTTTCTCATTTTTTTCCATAATTACCTACCTTTCTATATTCTCTTTCATAAATTCTAGAAGTGAAACAACCCGATCATATTCCATTCTTTTTGGACCAATTATAGCAATAGTTCCTTCTTCATAACCATTTTTAAATTTTGTTTTAATAACAGTAACATCACTATCAATATTCGTCTCATCTCCAATATAAACCTTGATATTATTGTCATCATCTTCTTCAATATTACGTAAAAGTGTTTTACTTTCTAATTTATTGAAGACATTTTTAATCTTTTCTATATTACTACTAAATTCTGGCTGCTCTAACATTTTATTTCTACCAACAACATTTACTTCTTGATTAGTAAAATCATTGAAGACATGGTAAAAAGCATTATAGAGTTGTTCATGTTGTTTTACATAATTACCTATAATAGGTCTTATTTCACATTCTAGCTTTGTACTAACTTCATCAATTGGTGTACCTGAGATTAAATTATTTATAAGACTAACTGTTTTCTTTATTTCCTCTATTGGTACTTCATAAAGTTTAATTTGCTTATGTTCAACATGTCCCTTATCAGTAACAATAATTACTATCATACTCACATCATCTATAGGAATTACTTCTATTTGTTTAAGAAGATTCTGATGAGAATTACTCCCAAGAATAACTGTTGTGTAATTCATCATTTCTGAAATTACTTCTAAAGACTTTTCAATTACATCAGACAAAGCCATTTGATTATCAAAAACTTTTTGAATTTTTAACATATCCTCTGATTTCATCTTTTTAGTTTCCATTAAATGATCTACATAATATCGATACCCTTGACTTGATGGAATTCTTCCTGATGAAGTATGAGTTTTCTCAAGTAAATTTTTCTCCTCTAAAATACCCATTTCATTACGTATAGTAGCAGATGAGCATTTCATTATTTTTGCAACAAGTTTAGAACCAACAGGAATAGGATTTTTTATATATTTTTCTACTATTATCTTCAAAACCTTTTCTTGTCTTTCAGTTAGCATATTTAACCTCCTAGCACTACTAATTTATGAGTGCTAATTGTATTGTATGACATCTTTTAGCACTTGTCAATAGTTTGTGCTAAAAAGTTGAAATTATTTTCATTTTAAAGAAAAAGCTAAAATAATATTTTACTACATTTTAGCTTTTTGAAGAAACTAATTCACTTATTAATATAGCACGAGAAATCAGGGATAAATAATGCTGAGGAGTCGCACTAAAGATACTATCATCACAAGCCACTTGTATCATATACATTTACCTCCTTTATAGTATTTCCCTCTACTGATTTTATTTGATATTTACTATTAGATACTAATCTTTATTCCTTTCCCTTTATTACGACTACTTTTTGGAATTTAAGTAAACTATTTGTTTCCTTATTATAACATTTTCACATTTATAAGAACAATATATCGTCTTTCAGCTTTTATAAGTTTACGTAAACTATGTAATTAATGTTTTTAATTTTTAAACCAAAATTGGAAAGTTTTTTATAATTTAGTCATTTAACCGCAAGAACAAGTCGCGATGAAAGATCACTTGCAGAAATGCCAGTATACCTATTGAAATAAAACTGGCCTGCCAAGACTCCATCATAGTAATGACCACCACGACAGAACCAAGGATTGCTATAGTCAACGAAGTATGAAGCATCAACGTACCAAGCATTATGCGTTCGCTTATAGTCAGATGATGCTCCATCAGAATCATAGTAATAGTAAAATGGGC
>CANQEF010000123.1 GCA_947594675.1 uncultured Bacilli bacterium | reverse complement strand
TTCAGTAGCCGCATTAGTTCCACAAGCAGAAATTGATGGTGAAATGGGAGATAGCCATGTTGGCTTACAAGCAAGACTTATGTCTCAAGCTCTTAGAAAATTATCTGGAACGATTAATAAGACTAAGACTACTTGTATTTTTATTAATCAGTTACGTGAGAAAGTTGGAGTTATGTTTGGTAATCCTGAAACAACTCCTGGAGGTAGAGCTTTAAAATTTTATGCATCAATTAGACTTGATATTCGTCGTAATGAGCAATTAAAAATGGGTGATGGTGTTGTTGGAAATAAAACAACAATTAAGGTTGTTAAAAATAAAGTAGCACCTCCGTTTAAAACAGCTGTTGTTGATATAATGTATGGGGAAGGTGTTTCAAGAGAAGGTGAAGTAATTGATTTAGCTGCTGAGGCTGGAATTGTCGAAAAGACAGGTGCTTGGTATGCATATCAAGGTGAAAAGCTTGGTCAAGGAAAAGAAAATGTTAAATTACTTCTTAAAGACAATCCAGAGCTTTGTCAGGAGATTGAGAGAAAAGTTAGAGAATATTATGATATAAGTTTGGATAATAACCAAGATAAGAAAGATGCTACAAATTAACATCTTTCTTTTTTTGGAATAAAATTTATTGAGGCGATTGTTTTTGAAAAAATTAAGTGAAATCATTGATAAGGCTAATTATGATGTAAATATACTAGGTATTACTAACGATTCGCGCAAAGTAAAACAAGGTTTTTTGTTTATTGCAACAAAGGGTTTTAATGAAGATCATTATTTTTATATAGATGATGCTATTGATAATGGAGCAGTTTTTATTGTTATAGATAGGGATATAAATAAAAATTTTCCACATTATATTGTGGATAAAAATATTGATATTAATGATTTTTATGTGAAATGCTGTCAAAAATTTTATGATATAAAACTAGCAGATTTTAATTTTATTGGTATTACAGGTACTGATGGTAAGACAACTACAACTTCAATAATACATCAATTAATAGATTGGGTATATATAGGCACTAATGGTGTTTCTATCGGCGATAAAGAATTTTTAACGAATAATACAACACCAGAGGCAGAAGAGTTGTATCACTACTTGAATGTAGTGAAAAACGAAGGTTTTAAGAATGTAGTAATGGAAGTAAGTAGTGAAGCGTTACTTCATAAAAGGCTTAAAGGCTTTCTCTTTGATACGATTGGTTTTACAAATATAACAGAAGATCATTTGAATGTTCATAGTACGATAAAGAATTATCGAGAGTGTAAGTTTAGTTTAGTTAAGTATTTGCGAAAAAATGGTAAATGTTTTGTAAATGGTGATTGTCAAAATTGTCGATTGTTGACGTATAATAATGTGTTAACTTATGGTATGAATAGTGATAATGACTATGTAATATATGATGTAAATGAATTGTCTTATTTTGTCAAATTTAAAATCAGGGATAAAAATAATGTTTATGCAATTGAAAGTCCGCTTTTGGGTATTTACAATGTTTATAATGTTACGTTAGCTTTTTTAATTTGTTTAGATAGAGGTTTTGATAGCAGTTATTTAATTCAAAAAATACGAGAGCTTAATCCAATTAAAGGTAGGAGGGAATATCTTAATTTTGGACAGGATTTTACTATTATTTTAGATTATGCACATACTTATAATGGTATTAAAAGTTTGGTTAATAGTTGCAAAAAATATGGCAAGATAATAGTTGTTACTGGTGCTGCTGGTGGTAGGGAAAAAGAAAAAAGAAAAGTAATTGGCAAATTTTTATTAGAAAATGTTGATGTTACGATTTTTACAATGGATGATCCTAGATATGAAAATGTTAATGATATAATTGATGATATGCTAGCGTCAACTAATAGGAAAAATTATTATCGAATTGTGAATAGAAAAGATGCTATAAAGAAGGCCTTTTCATTAGCATCTAAGGATACAGTTGTTTTGGTTATTGGTAAAGGAAGAGATAATTATATGGCAATTCGTGATAAAAAGGTTCATTATTCTGATTATGAGACTATTAAAAAGTTATTTTTGGCGAAGTAGCTTTTTTTCTTTTCCTTGACAACGAAAGAAAATAAATCTACAATATAATTAGATTGTAGACCTAGTCTATGTCTAGATGGAGGAATGTTTATGAGTAGTATGATGTTCTCCATTTTACTTGTTACTTTAGGTGTTTTAGTAGGATTTATTTTAGCTTTTATTGTTAATAGTGTTAAAGCAAGCAGAACTTCTAAAAAAGCAGATGCTTTAATAGAACAAGCTAAGAAAGAGATAGAAAAACTTAAAAGAGATGCAGCTATTGAACAAAAAGAAGAAGCACATAAGTTGAAAATGGATTTGGATAAGGAAATTCGCGAAAAGAAGGAAGAGTTGAAAGAATCAGAGACACGTTTACTTCAACGTGAGGCTAGTATTGATAAACGTGATGAAATGTATCAAAAGCGCGAAACAGCTTTAGATGAGAGAGAAGAAAAGTTGGCAGAACGCCAGGTAGAAATCCAAAATGAAAAAAGTAAAGTGGAAGATATTAAAAAGGAACAACTTGAACTTTTAGAAAAAATATCAGGATTTGGAAAAGAAAAAGCACGTGAACTTGTAATGAGTCAAGTAAAAGAGAGTATGAGTAAAGAAATATCTGAGTTTATCAGAGAGGCAGAAAATGATGCTAAACTTAATGCTGATAAAAAGGCAAGAGAGTTGATAGTAACATCAATGCAAAGATATGCAGCTGATATTGCTAGTGATCAAACTGTTACGGTGGTAGATTTACCAAATGATGAAATGAAAGGCCGTATTATAGGTCGTGAGGGTAGAAACATTAGGACTATTGAGGCTATAACGGGTGTAGATTTAATAATCGATGATACACCAGAGGCTGTTGTTTTATCTAGTTTCGATCCGCTAAGAAGAGAGATTGCTCGTGTTACACTTGAAAGTCTTATAAAAGATGGTAGAATACATCCAACACGTATTGAAGAGTTATATGATAAAATTTGTAAAGATATGAAAAAGCAAATTATTCAGTATGGTCAAGATGCTACTTTTCAATTGGGACTTACAAAGTTTGAACCCGATTTGATTGAATTAATTGGAAAATTACATTTTAGAACTAGCTATGGACAAAATGCTTTGGAACATTCAAAAGAAGTAGCTGAACTTTCTGGTTTACTTGCTGGTGAATTGGGGGAGAATGTTGCTTTAGCTAAGAGAGCTGGTTTATTACATGATATTGGCAAAGCTATAGATCATGAAATCGAAGGAAGTCATGTTGATATTGGTGTTGATATTGCTAAAAAGTATCATGAAGATGAAGTGGTTATTAATGCTATTGCCTCACATCATGGTGATGTGCAGGCTAGTAGTGTTATTTCAACGATAGAAGCAATTGCTGATGCTTTATCGGCATC
>CANQEF010000122.1 GCA_947594675.1 uncultured Bacilli bacterium | reverse complement strand
CTCACCTATTAAAACAGGATTATTTTTTGTCTTACGTGATAAAACCCTAGTAATACTACGTATTTCTTCATCTCTACCAATTACAGGATCAATTTTTCCCTCTTTAGCATCTTGACAAATATTACGTCCATACTTTTCTAATACATTTTCATTGTCTTGTTCTTGTGGATAACCATACATATTATCACCCCTCTTTTATAAATTATACTCATCTTTTAGCACTTGTCAAGTGTGAGTGCTAAAAATTAAAAAAAGAAAAAAACTAAACAACAAGTTTTTTCTTATTTTCTATTAACAACAATAACTAGTCTAATGCCAAGCCTACTCTATTTTAATATATTCATAATATAAAGTCTTCAAATTTTTTCTAGTTAAAATATCTAATCCATTATTACTAACGTCAGTAAATACTTTAGTTATAAGCTTTTTCATCCTATCAGAACATTTTATTCTATCTTTAGTCTTATTCCAATAAGTAAGTTGATATTCCTTTGTCCACTTTTTACCTTGATAAATCATTCCCGCTGCAAAATTATCACAAACAAATTCCATAAAATATTTTAAAGGCATATCAGGAGTATTATTAGGTGCATCATAATCATACCAATACTCTAAATGATGTTTATTTCTTCCTTTATGATGTAACCAAGCCTTAGAATATCCTTTCTCATTTTTACAATTCGTAATAGGACTTTTTCCACCAGTAAAATACTTTACACTTTCTAAAAATTCTGTAGGACTATATTTAGATAAATCATGAACAAATCCACGCCATGGAATTCCAACTCTTAAACATAAACAAAAAACCTTAAATCTATGCCTGTTAACTACATTAAAATGCCGAAAAAATTTTTTCAAACTATATCCATAATTTTCCATAATTATCACTAATTAGATTATAACATTTTTTCACTTAAAAATATCAATATTGTTTAATAATTTATTTTAAAATATAGCTAAAAAATCAAATTAAAAATCAAAAGAAAAAAACTATTCTATATTAATATTATAATTACTAGGACCACTAATTACATAACCATCTATATCAAATCTAGATCCATGACAAGGACAATCCCAAGTTTTTTCCTCTTCATTAAAAACTAAATTACAACCTAAATGTGGACATTTACTTAAAACAATATGTTTTCTACCAATATTATCTCTATAAATTGCTACATCTTTACCATCAATTCTATCAAAAGAAATTTTACCATTATACCACTTCTTTTTACGATAGAAAAATTCTGAAGTATAAGACTTAAAGCTACTACTCATTGCTAAAAAGAGATTACTATAAATTTTTCTCTTTGGATTAAACAACTCCTCATATTGATTACAATAACCAAGTACCATATCACTAATTATTTTACCAGCAAGAATTCCATTAGTCATACCCCAAGTATTATAACCAGTAGCCAAATAAAGATTCTTATTGATTAATCCAATAAATGGTAAATAATCCCCTGTCATAATATCTATATTTGACCATAAATAATTATAATTATTAATCTTATTCTTCAATTTAAAAAACCTATCTTTAATATTTCCTTCACAAGCAATATTACAACTTCCATATAAATATATTTTGTAACTAATATCACCATCTTTAAAATATCTAATAGAAGTACTTTCTTTATCCATAGAAATTGCACTATAATCATAATTTTTATCCGCAAATGCACTTATATAAGATTTTTCTAAAGTAACTTTCAAAGGCATAAAGAAAGGTTTTAAAAAATAAGGATAGTGACTAGCAACAATAATTTTTTTAGTTTTTATAATTCCCCTATCATACTTAGCTATATAATAGTCATCTTTCTTTTCAATATTTAAAACTCTACTATTTTCATATATAGGAATTTTTTTATTTATAATTTTTTTTAAAGAATACAAATATTTTAAAGGATGAAAGGTATAAGTATCATTAACTTTTATTCCATAAGAAAACTTTTTCCCATCAGGAAAACTCTTTACTTCTTCAACATTACATCCCATATCTTTTAAAAGAGCCTTTTCTTCTTTTAATTTATCCACATAATTAGAATCATCAGTAAATAAATAAGAAGGAGTTTTCTCAAAATGACATTTTATATTATTTTCATTAATAATTTTTTTTACAATTTCAATAGCATCTTTTTGTGAATTATAATATTTTTTAGCAATATATCTACCATATTTTTTATAAATATCATTATAATGTCCTTGTAAATAAGTAATTTTACCAGTAGTTCTAGAAGTGACACCACTACCTACTTTATTTGCTTCAAGTAATATTACTTTTTTCTTAGAATTAATTAAATTATAAGCAATACTTAAACCTGTAATACCTCCACCTATAATCAATATATCAACATCTTCATCTTTTTTTAATTCTTTATAATCATTATCTACACTAGTAGCAGTCCATAAAGTTTCCATTATATCACCATTATTAGTATGGTAGAAAAGACAGCATTAATACGCCATTTATAAAATTTACGGAGCGAAGACAGCACGAGAAGAAATTTCAGAATCAGCATGCCCGCTATTACGTCCTGAACGATAAACTCCAGCATCATTATCGTAATATTTACCACCACGAATAACCCAAGGCGATGAATTATATGGAAAAAAGCACGAATTTTTATACCAACCTAAATAGCCATTGCCCTCTCCTAAAGTTTCTGAAAGAGCATGTCCATAACAAACTTGTCCATTACACGCCTCATCGGCTTTTACATCCGCATAATATGATTGCTCAAAATTTGCACTGTTATATAAATTATAATATTTAGTATTTTCTGCTCCAAAAAAGTCTATCCCCTGGTAATAACTTCCATCTGTTAATTTACCTGAAAAACCAGAATTATTAGTAGAATGAACACCAGTCATTGGTAAATCAGTATTTGGATAAAGCAACACTCCCATAACATACTCATATCCACATCCACTCATATCATAGACTCCATAGATGGTTCCCGTTGTGGAGGCTCCAGGTCCAGCACTCCCTTTACCTGTACCTAAATCTGTCATATCATTATAAGCATATTGTGCTTGTATAGTAGCACTTTCACTTGTTGTTCCATTACTATTTCCTACTATATAACGTGAAGATCTATTTTGATATATTTCTTTATTTTTACCAGAATAATTAATATTTCCATATTTACCATAGCGACTTTGTGATAAGTAAGCAACAGCTCCCCATTCATCATTCTTCATCATATGTAAATCACCTTTTGTAGAATCAAAACCATAAACATTAAAATTATTCATTTGCATACTTCTATACATATAGAAAAAACTACTTATTATTTGATTTCTTATCGAAGTAATTCCAGGTTTTATGCTAACACTACTTACATCACATGACTCATTGACACAAGCTTTGGAAAGACTTCCGGTTGTTTCAAACTTTCCTACCCAAATTCCA
>CANQEF010000121.1 GCA_947594675.1 uncultured Bacilli bacterium | reverse complement strand
AGGATAAAATATCCTATGAAGGAGAAATACCAAATCGTGAGATTTGGGTATGATTTATTCATAAATCATTTTGTTCTTAAATTTTGGGAAAATATAATGTAACCGTAGTACCTTTTTCTTTTATTGATTTAAAAATAATATTACCGCCGTGTAAATCAATTATCTCTTTACAATAAGAAAGGCCTAAACCAGTTCCATTTTCTTTTGTTGTATAAAAAGTATCGCCAATGTGATTAAGTTCTTCCTTTGTCATACCACATCCATTGTCCTTAATTGTTACTTTTACTTTATCTTTTAATTCTTTAGCTTTAATATTTATAAAAATAGTTTCTTTATCCTTAGCCTCTAGAGCATTTTTGAGAAGATTTACAAATACCTGTTTTAAGCGACTATAGTCTGCTTGCAAATAAACTTCTTTATCATCTTCTATAATTATATTAGCATTTTTACTATTAAACATAGGACTCAAAGTATCTTTTATCTCTTCTAAAAGGTAATAAATATCTAATTCTTCACGTTCAATTTTTTTTATTTTTCCAAAAGAAGAAAAATCATTAATAATAGTTAAACTTCTTTTGATTTCGTCTTTTAAAATAGTAAAA
Source organism: uncultured Bacilli bacterium (assembly GCA_947594675.1). The sequence continues at coordinate 2,823 of CANQEF010000121.1, read as the reverse complement.
TAACGCTTCGTTTTCGATTCATTGGACAAATCCATCATTTCTAAATAACCATTACAAACTGCTAGAGGATTTTTAAGTTCATGTGTTAATTTAAAAATAGACGTTTTTAAGTTTTTTTCTTTATCTAGTTGCTTTTCTCTAAAACTAAAATCGATAATGTAGTTATTTTTCCTAAGTAATTTTAATATTAAATTAATATAGATAACAAAAAAGGATACTTCTACTAAAATATAGATAAAATTAGTTTTATTAATAATTAAAAAAATACTTTTAATTAGACTGCTCAATACGATATAGATTTTCTTAAAATTAATATTTCTGGAAAAAACTTTTTCAATAAGAAAGTAGCTAAATAATTCTAACAAAACCATTAAAAAGGGAAAAAGAGGCAAATCATGAAAATATATTAATAATGTTAAAGATAAATAAAAAGAGGTACACTCTCTTTTTAATAAAGAGGATACTATAATTGGTATATAGAGAATAGTTGTTTCATAATAAGATGAATATTTAAACGTAAATAATAAAAATAAAGACAAAAATAGGGAAAGAGAAAAATATAGTTTATTTTTGTCTATAGAGAAATCTTTAATAGGTACTAATAAAGATAAATAAAAAAGAATAGGAAATAATAAGCAGATACCTTGTAATAATAAATTCATTTTAATCACCAAAATTATTTTCCTATATGTTTATGTCGTTTTTTGTCGAATGTTGTCGAAAAAGAAAAATATGACCTTTTTTGTCATATTTTTACATCATTTTAATTCATCAATATATTTTTTTAATTGTTTTGATTCTGGTCCCAAGATAATTTTTAATTGATTGTCTATTTCAACAATACCTTTGGCACCTAATTTTTGAATACCCTCTTTGTTTGCAAGAGAGACATCCTTTAAAGTAACTTTAAAACGAGAAACATTACTTTCCGTACTGATAATATTATCTTTACCACCTAATAACTCTACCAACTTGTTGAAATCAAGTTCAGCATCTTTTTTTGTAGCTTTTAAGATTGCTAACAAAATGATGATGAGTATTATTGCGATAATAATGTATTTTAAAGCATTCATATAATCACCACTATAATTATATAATAAGTTTTACAAAAAAGAAAGATGCTTAAGCATTTTCTGACTTATCTTTTTCTTTTTCTTTTTTTAATTCTTCTACAATAGTTTCTTTTAATTGATTGATATTATTTCTAATTGCCTCAGACATAGCTTTAGATTCTTCGGTTTCATAACCCATAAAACAAATTTTGTCAATTTGATCATGATTAAAAGCATAAGCTACATCACTATTGATAATGCCTTCTGGATATGTACAAGCACAATATTCATGCATATTAAGTTCAGTGTCATTCTTTAAAATTTCTTGCTTGTTAGGAATTATGCAGTATCCTGTTATCATCAATTCTTTGTTACCACCTTTTAATAAAACTACAGTTCCTATTGGTAAAAACTTTTCTTTCATATCATTTCCTCCTACTGTAAATCTGCTAGTTCTTCATTACTCCTAGCATCATATTTTTCTACTGGTTCTGGTTGATAAGTATAATCGTCATCATCAAGGTATTCTTCTTTGCTATTGTTTTCATCATATTCTATATTTAGATTATCTTCTTGTGACCATTCATCTGTATCAATTGAATTTTCTTCACCATTTTCATTATTTTCTTTTCTGTCAAGATAAGCTTTAGTACCAAGTCCAGCTGCGGCGGCAGCGCTTAATCCTGCAAGTACTGGTATAATTGTACTTCCACCTGAAGATTTATTTGTAATTGGTTGGGAAGTAGTTGGAATCTTTGTATAGTTATTTTTAATTATATCATCAATTGAGGCTTTATTATCTTCTATAATTTCTTTAATTGGCCCAAGTTGCGTATCTGTACTAGTCTCTGGTTGTGGAGAAGTTGTTTCATAACCAGAATTAGCAGTATAGCCTCCACCAGTATGATAATTATCACTTCCACTGCTAGAATTACCGCTTGGGGTAACTGGTTTTGAAGGTGTAGGATTTTGACTTTCTGAATTATTAGAAGTTAATGGTGGCGTTTGTGTAGTAGTATCATTTGGCACTTCAGATGTTGATGGTGTTTGTGGTTGTGTATTAGGGGTAGTTGGTGTTTCTATCGGTGTTTGTGATTCTGACGTTGATGGTGTTTCTGGTATCGTATTATCATTTGTTATGTTATCGTTAGTCTGTATATCACTGCTAGTATTATCATTATTAGTTGGTGTATCAACTGTTAAAATTTCGTCGTCATTTGGAATATCTGACGTTATAGTTTCATCTACAGTTGGCTTATCATTTGTAGGCTCATTCTCATTTGTGTCAGTATCTTCTTGAATTTCCTTATCATTTTGTTCTTTAAACGGAGCAGAGTAACTAGGACCTGTTATTGGAATAGTGGAAACACCACCACCATTACTATATGAATATGTATTGCCACCACTAATATCGCTACTTTCATTCTCAATGTGAATATCTGATAAATCTGAGCTATTGTTGTCTGTTGCTTTATTTTGAACAATTACTTGAGGATTAGTATTTTTAGCTTGTTCAGCTAGATCATCAATTTTTTGAGTTGCTACATATTTATCATCACTATTAAATACTTTATTAGAAATAGATGCCGCAGCTACTGCAGAAGTACTGGGATTGGAAACTATTACATTTTTAGTTGTATTTCCTATAGATTTAACCGTATTAATTGGATGCATAGCGGATGAGACAACGTTACTACCAGCATTTTTTATAGTACTACTAACTTTTTCAATAGATTGAATTGGATGACGAACCACATTTACAGCGGCTGCA
>CANQEF010000120.1 GCA_947594675.1 uncultured Bacilli bacterium | reverse complement strand
ATTACTACATACCACCTTTTTATTATGTAGTAATTATATCAAATATATTGCGAAAAAAATTTACTCTTTTTCTCTGAAATATTTAAAAACTATTGCTTTTTAAAGCTTTTTTTAGTATAATTTTAATCGGTACATTTAAATCCCCACATAAATTAGACCGTGGGAAAGTCTAATTTAAGTAAAAGGAGAATAATATGACAAGTTATATGCAAAAAAAAGAAACAGTTGAACGCAAATGGTATGTAATTGATGCTGAAGGAAAGCCTTTAGGTCGCGTTGCATCTCTAGCTGCAAAATATTTACGTGGTAAACATAAGCCAACTTATACTCCACATATTGATTGTGGCGATAATATCATCATTATTAATGCAGAAAAAGTTAATTTAACTGGAAATAAGTTAGAAAATAAAATGTATTATAATCACTCAATGTATACAGGTGGTTTAAGAGAAAGATCTGCTAAAGTAATGCGTGAAGAATATCCAGTTGAAATGATGGAAAGAGCTGTAAAAGGAATGCTTCCTCACAATAGGCTTGGAAGACAAATGGCTAAAAAATTATTTGTTTATGCTGGAAATGAACATAAACATGAAGCACAAAAACCAGTTGTGCTTGAAGTAAAATAGGAGGATAGGTTATGGCAAAAGAAGAAAAAAGAGTATACACTGGAACAGGTCACAGAAAATCAAGTGTTGCAAGAGTTACTTTAACTCCAGGAACAGGAAAAATTACTGTTAATGGAAGAGATGTTAGAGAATATTTTCCATCAGAAATTTGTGTTATGGACCTATCTCAACCATTAATTTTAACAAATACATCAGAAATGTTTGATGTTGATGCTAAAGTAAGTGGTGGTGGATTCCAAGGACAAACAGGTGCAATTCGTTTAGGAATAACTAGAGCTTTGCTTGAATATGATTCAACAACACCAGCTGATTCAGAAAATAGTTTTAGAAAAACTCTTAAAGTAGCAGGAATGATTACTAGAGATTCACGTAAGAAAGAACGTAAGAAACCTGGTTTAAAGAAAGCACGTCGTGCACCTCAATTCTCTAAGAGATAAAAAACAGTTTCTTTTATACCTCATAAACGTAAGTTTATGAGTTTTTTTTTAATATATTATAAAAATTAAACTATTATAGTTAAATTTAATTGTTCCTAAAAGTTGATGAGCATATATTAAATTGAGGAGGGAATTATGTTAAATTTAGTCTACTTACAAAAAATACTAGTGATATCAGTTGCACTAAGTGCTATAACTTGTACCTTCATTCAAAAAACAAAACATCATTTCAAAAAAAGTAAGTATATTACTTTATATTCATTCGCAATAAATATAATAATTGGTTCACTTTTTTGTATAACTTTTACGGACATTAAATTTCCAATTAGTTTATGGGTTGGATTATTTTCCTTTCTTGGAGCCGATACTATCTATAAAACATTAGAAGGAAAATTAGCTCCTTATAGTGAAATAGTTAATTCTAAAGGTAAAACTATACCTGAAGAAAACATTATCAATAAGGAGGACAAATAATGGAAAAACCTATATATCCAAGTAGAGTTATGCGTATAACACAAGGTTATAATGAAGGAACTCATAAAAATAGTTTTGCCATAGATGATGCCGGAGCTGACACATCAAAAAGTTTAATTTATGCACCATTTACGGGAATAATAAAAAAGATTTATCAAAATGATGCTAATGAGGTATGGTTAGAAAGCATTGATAAAGTTGAATATCCTAATGGAGACATTGATTACATGACTATTCTTTTTGCTCATGCAGATGAAGTAAATGATTTATTTGTAGGTAAACAAATAAATCAAAATGAAGCATTTTATTCAGAAGGAACAAAAGGACAAGCTACGGGCAATCATTGTCATATCGAATGTGCTAAAGGGAAATTTACAGGTAGTGGATGGTATAAAAATGCCTCAGGAAATTGGTCAATTAATAATGGACAAAAGCCTGAAGATTGTCTTTGGATTAATGATGATATAACTATTTTAGATAACTATAATTACAATTTTAAAAAAATAGAAGTTGAAGTACTAGAAGATAATCCTCCTACAAAAGAACCATCGATACCCAATGAGTCAGAATCAAAACCAACCAATCCTGCTACAAAAGAACCACCCATATCCAATGAGTCAGAATCAAAATCAGACAGTCCTAAATTAATATTTACATGTCCTAAAAATGATTTATATGGAGTTTATCTAAAAAAAGGAGAACAACTATTCTTAAAATAATAACATTCTATAGAAAAAAAGACCATTTAGTCTTTTTTCTTTATCCTAACGCAACATCTAATATCATCATAACTGAAAAACCGATTAGAGTAAACAAAGCCATTAAATCTTTTTTAGCATTAGCCTGACTTTCAGGAATTAATTCTTCTACAACCACATAAATCATTGCCCCAGCAGCAAATGATAGCATAAATGGTAAAAGTATTTGAATTTTTAAAACTAAAAGAGCTCCTATTACCGCTGAAATTGGTTCCACAATTCCACTTAATTGACCATAAAAGAAAGCTTTTTTTCTAGAAACACCCTCTCTTCTAAGTGGCAAACTGACAGCACTTCCCTCCGGAAAATTTTGCAATCCAATTCCTACAGCTAAAGTAATTGCTGACAAAATCGTAGAACCACTAAAACCATAATTAGCTGCTCCAAAAGCAAACCCAACAACTAATCCTTCTGGAATATTATGCAAAACTATGGAAAAAATAAGCATCATACAGCGTTTTTTTCTATCTTCTACTATTTCTTTTTTCTTAGAAAATAAAGTATAAAACTTATCACCTAAAAATAAAAGTAATCCTCCACTAAAAAAGCCTAAAAAGACTACTAACCATGATTTCATATTTAATTCATTTGCCATGTCAATAGCTGGATTTAATAATGACCAAAAAGATGCCGCCACCATTACCCCTGCAGAAAAACCTAGTAATGCATCCATTATACTCTTATTAACTTTTTTAAAGAAAAAGACAATAGCTGCTCCAAATAAAGTAACACTCCAAGTAAAAATGCCAGCAATTAAGGCTTGCCAAACAGGATTAAGGTGCATAAACCATGTAAATAAAATAAACAATCACCATTATAAAATATGCTTTAATTAAAAAAATGGTTATTTCATATATAGTAATTTGTTAAAAAATCAAAAATACCCAAATGAAACTACTGAAAAAAATAACTTAGTATAATAAAAACATTATTTTTAATCAAATATTGAATAAGCAATCACCTTTTAAAGTAAACAAAAATACAAAAAAACTAATTAAAATGATAAGAAAGTTACAAATAAAAGCACCAATTTTTTAGTATATAAGTATTTTTAAAGTAAAATAATATAATTATTAAAAAAGAAAAAAGTCAGGATAAAATCATGAAAAATTAAATAAAGAACATTTAGAACTATATGTAGTAATGGTTTTAAATGTTTTTTTATTT
>CANQEF010000119.1 GCA_947594675.1 uncultured Bacilli bacterium | reverse complement strand
TCCATACGGAATTTACTACAATTTACAAATAACAGATAATCTAAGTTTAGCTAGTGGTAAGTGGAGTTATAATAATATGAATATAAAACCAGGAGCAAGTGGAGCAACAACACTTGGAAATCAACAAAATTATACATTAAATGGTACTTCACAAAATATTGCTTTGTCCTTCCAAGATGATGGATATCGAAAAGGAAAATATGAGGCAAAAGATAGTGCTGGAAATACTGTAACTCTAAATCTAATTGCTAAATTAGATAGAGTAGCTCCAAATATACCAACGATAGATAATCCTACTAAAGGCGACTGGACAAATAAAGATTTTGCTTTAAAATTAAAATCAAGTGATGCCATGTCAGGAATGTCTTCTTATGAATATAAATATGCAGCTACAAGTTGGGTAAAATATAGCAATTCAGCAAAGACAGAATTTACAACAACAAACTTTTCGCAAGAAAGAAATGAAAATGTATATTTAAGAGCGATGGATGTAGCAGGAAATTATTCTAATGAGGCAAATACACCAATTAGATTGGATAAGACAGCTCCAACAGTAACAGCAATGGCTTATAAAAGATCATCAGGTGGTGGACAATCAGGAAGTTACGTATCTAGTGTAACTGCAAATAATAGTAATAAAGTTGTCTCATTAAGTACTTATGGAAGTACTTCAGTTAATGGCTGGTTAAATAAAAATAATTATCCTGATGGAGTATATTATGGTTTAAGTATTGAAGATAATCTTAGTTTAAATTATTCTACTTGGTCTACTAATTCATCAGGATATAAAAGTAAGAATGTAAGTGGAGCAAATAGTTTAGGTAGTCCAACTACTACAAGATTTGGTGGCGCTACTAGAACAAATCAGAGTGTAGATTTTACATCTGATGGTTATCGTTTAGGAAATTATATAGTTGCTGACAGCGCAGGAAATACAGTTACTATTAATTTATCTGCTAGTTTAGATAGAGTTGGACCAGATACTCCAACAGTAACTAATCCAACTAATGGTAATTGGACAAATAAAAAATTTGCCTTGACATTAAAATCCAATGATTCTATGTCAGGTATTGATGAATATCAATATTGCTATAGCGGCACTAGTTGGACTAGTTATAGTAATTCAGCTAGTAATAGTTTTACAACAACCGACTTTTCAAAAGAAAGAAATGAAAATGTATATATAAGAGCTATGGATGTAGCAGGAAATTATTCTAATCAAGCAACTACACCAATTAAATTAGATAAAACACCTCCAACAATATCAGTACAAGTTCTTTCTATGAATTCAAGTGGAGGATACCAAGCAACTGTTGCGAATGCATCGACTAATTCTTCTACGACATTAACTACTACAGATTATTCTAATAATAATAATGGTTGGTTAAATAGAAGATACTATAGTGGAGGCATTTATTATAGATTTTATGTAGAAGACAATTTATACTTAAATTATGGAATATGGAGTCATAACGGAAATGGTAATTATACTAGTGAAACATCTAGTGGAGCTTCAACCTTAATAAAAGATGATACACAACGTTTTAATGGCGGTGGTGGTAGATACATAGGTTATTCATTTAATACAGATGGTTTCCGTAAAGGCATCCTAACTATAGGTGATGGTGCCGGTAATACATCTTATATTACCGTAAAAGCCTTACTTGATAGAGTAGCTCCAAGTATACCAACAATAGATAATCCTACTAAAGGTAATTGGACAAATGAAAAGTTTACTTTAAAATTAGAATCAAGTGATTCAATGTCAAAAATAGCAAAATATGCTTATTCTTATGATGGCAGTACTTGGACTAGTTATAGTAATTCAGCTAGTAACAGTTTTAAAACAACAGACTTTTCAAAAGAAAGAAATCAAAATGTTTATATAATTGCTTATGATAAAGCTGGAAATAATTCTAGTGCGTCTTCATCATGGATAAGGATAGATACAACTAAGCCTACTTGTTCTACTTCTAAAAGTAACACTGGCACTACAAGTGGTGTAAATGTATCAGTTAGTTGCTCTGACAATAAAGGAGATGCTAACAGTGGTGTTAAAAATTGTAATAGTACCTCAGTTGGCACATCAAAAATTACCGATGCTAAGACATATTATGTAACAGATAATGCAGGAAATCAGGGAAATTGTAGTCTATCAATTACTAAAACATATCAAAAGAAAGATTATGTTCAAACTGGCGGTAATAGTTGTGCTTATACTAGCTGTTCATGCAATTGCTACGACGAAAAAGGTAATCCTTCTTGTAGTGGTAAGAATGATTATTGTAAAAAAGGTACTGGAACAGATTGTAAATCTTTTTGTAAAGCATTGTCTCCTGTATTTGTTTCTGGTGAAGGTAGTTGTTCTTGTGTTGATACTCGTACTTGGGGCTGGGAATCAAACTGGACAACAGTTAGTTCATGTAGTCCTATTACTGGTAAGAGATTATGTCAAACTCTATACAGCTAATTATTGTATTAAATATCCCTTTTTAAAATATTTATTACACCTAGAAATAGTATAATTTCTTATATTTTACATATAAATAATACTGAATAAATATTTTTAGCACTTGCACTTGACAAGTGCTAAAAATAGGTGTATATTATAAGTGTATTGGAAAGGAAGATGATATTTATGAATTTAATACCTAGAAATTTTTATCTAGATGATATCTTTGATGATATGCCTATGAGAAATGCAGGTGGCATGAAATGTGATATTTATGAAAAGGATGGTAAATATCATATTGAAATGGATATGCCTGGCTTTTCAAAAGAAGACATAAAATTAGAAACAACTGATGGTTATGTTACTATCAAAGCAACTAAAGAAGAAACATCACAAGAGGGTGGAGAAAATAAAAAATATCTTCGCCGCGAAAGAAGTTTTGGTGAATATGAAAGAAGTTTTTATTTAGGAGACTTTGATACAGAAAATATTGATGCCTCATTTAAAGATGGAGTATTAAGTGTAGTTGTTCCTAAGAAAGATACTACTACTGATAAAAAAAGAATTGAAATTAAATAATAATTAAATGGAAGATGATGAAACAATATTCATTATCTTTTTCATTTATAAATCTATTTAGATTTAAGATTTGCGAACACCTTATTCATTATTGACTTTTACCCAATTTTCAGTTATTATAAGCTTACTTTTGAGGTGTAAGCATGGAAGAATTTAAAAAGAAGAATTTATTACAATTAAAAAAAATGGAACAAAGTAAGGTAGAAGAATATTATCGTAGGCTTAGAAAATATGAATATGAAAAAGATAAAGATATTCATAAAATAATTCGTCTTAGAAAGTTAATTCATCATTTAACAGTTAAGATTTTAATGATTAATAGGATTCTCATGGGACAAAAACTTACTATTATTGGTGATAAACGTATTAACAATGGAAAACCTCGTATATATGCTGTTACTCATATAGGAAGATATGATATAGAAATTTCTATAGAGGCATTAAAAGACAACGCCTATTTTTTATGG
>CANQEF010000118.1 GCA_947594675.1 uncultured Bacilli bacterium | reverse complement strand
AAACATCAAAAGCCTTAGGCTTTGGTTTTAGATGTGGTTTCTTAGGACTTCTTCATATGGAAATAATTGAAGAACGAGTAGATAGAGAATTTAATATTGATCTAGTCGCAACATCACCATCCGTTATATATGAAACAATTTTAAATAATGGTGAAAAAATTCTAGTAGACTCTCCAACTAAAATGCCTAAAAAAGAAACAATTTCTAAAGTATTAGAACCCTTCGTCAAAGTAAATATATTTTCTCCTAGCAACTATATAGGTCCTATAATGGAATTATGTCAAAATAAAAGAGGTAATTTTATAAATATAGATTATTTAGATGAAACTAGAGTAACTATTAATTATGAAATGCCTCTATCGGAAATAGTTTATGACTTTTTTAATAAATTAAAATCTTTTACTAAAGGTTATGCCTCTTTTGACTATGAAGTAATTGGCTACAAAGAAAGTAATCTTGTTAAAATGGATATTCTAATAAATGGTGACATAATTGATGCCTTAAGTGTGATTGTTCATAAAGATTTTGCCTATCAAAGAGGTAAAAGTGTTGTTGAAAAATTAAAAGATATAATTCCTAGAGCCTTATTTGAAATTCCTATTCAAGCTAGTATTGGAAACAAGGTAATAGCTCGTTCTACCATTAAAGCTTTACGTAAAGATGTCTTAGCTAAATGCTATGGTGGAGACATTACCAGAAAGAAAAAACTTCTTGAAAAACAAAAAGAAGGTAAAAAACGTATGAAAAAAATAGGTAATGTCGAACTTCCTCAAGAGGCCTTTATGAGTGTATTAACAATGGATGATTAGAGGTTAAAGATATGCAAGATAAAGCTGTTTATATACATATACCTTTTTGTAAAACAATTTGTTCTTATTGTGATTTTTGTAAAATGTTTTATAATGAAAAAATAGTTGATTCTTACTTAAATGCTTTAGAAAAAGAAATAAAATCAAGGTATAAAAATGATTCTATTAAGTCTATTTATATAGGAGGAGGTACTCCTACTTGTCTAAATGAAAAGCAATTAGAAAAACTTTTTTCTCTTATTAAACTATTAAAAGTTGAAAAAGATTTATCTTTTACTATAGAAGGCAATTTTGAAAGTATAACTAAAGAAAAATTATTATTATTTAAGAAAAATAAAGTTACAAGACTTAGCTTTGGTCTAGAAAGTATTGATAAAAATAATTTAATCTTCTTAGAAAGAACTATTGATATAGAAAAGATTAAAGAGATAATCTTCTTAGCTAAAAAGCTTAACTTTTCAATAAATGTTGATTTAATATATGCACTACCTACTGAAAATATGGCTATTTTAAATAAAGATTTAGATTTTATATTCTCTTTAGATATTGATCATATATCGACATATTCTCTAATTATAGAAAATCATACTAAACTAAAAATTAAAGGAATTAAAAATATCTCGGAAGATATAGATTTCTTAATGTATGAAAATATTTGTAAAAGAATGAAAAACAATAATTATATCCATTATGAAATAAGCAATTTTTGTAAAAAAGGATATGCCTCAATTCATAATCTTTGCTACTGGAAAAATGAACAATATTATGGTTTTGGATTAGGAGCTAGTAGTTATCTTTATGATAAGAGAATGTCCAATACTAAAAGTTTAAATAAATATTTAAAAGGACAGTATTCTTATTATGAAGAAGAATTATCTTTAGAAGATAAGATAGAATATGAAATTATTTTAAATTTAAGATTAAATGAAGGAATTTCTTTAAAAGAATTTTATAAAAAATATCAAGTAGAGTTAAACACTCTTTATAATTATGAATTACTAATTAAAGATAATTTATTGATTGAAGAAGATGATAGACTTTTCATTTCTGAAGAAAAATGGTATATTAGTAATGAAATAATAAGAAGATTTTTGGAGGTAAAATATGATAAGTAGTACTGTTGAATTAGATAAAGTTGCATTATTAAAAACAGAAATTGAATATATTAAGACAGATAGAATTAAAACTTCTTGTATGGAAATGATTAAATTATTGCCCGATTATTTCTTTGAAATACCTGCGGCTTCAACTGGTAAATATCATCCTGAATATGCTCTAGGAGATGGTGGACTTCTTAGACATACAAAAGCGGCTGTAAGAATAGCTGTTGAATTATTAAGTGATCCTTTAATAAGAGATAAATATAAAACAACTGAGCAAGATTTAATGATAATGGGACTTATTTTACATGATGGACTAAAGCTTGGTCATGATAAAGAAAAATATACTAGATTTGATCATCCAATTTTAATGGCTGATTATATAATGGATAATGAAGATAAGTTAAATATGGAAATTGAAGAGATAGAATTTTTAACTGATGTAATAAAAACACATATGGGTATTTGGACTACTGATTATAATGGAGTAGAAGTTTTAGAAAAGCCTACTAATAAATATCAAAATTTTGTTCATATGTGTGATTATTTAGCATCTCGTAAGTGTATTTTATTCCAATTTGAAAATAATGAAATAGTAAACTAATTCTATTTTTTCTTGAGAAATAGCTAGAATTTTGCTATTATATAATAAATATGAGGAGGGCTTATGTCAGGAAAAATAATTGTTATAGAAGGGACAGATTGCTCTGGAAAAGAAACACAAAGTACTCTCTTAGAAAAGAAGTTTTTATCTACTGGAAAAAAATGTATAAAATTTAGTTTTCCTATGTATGATACACCAACAGGAAAAATAATTGGAGGAGCTTTCATTGGCAAACCTGAAATAGGAAAAAGCTATTTTGAAGAGGGAGCAGTGAATGTGGACTCTTATGTATCAAGTCTATATTATGCAGCAGATAGAAAATATAACATGAATAAGATAAAAAAATACTTAGAAGAAGATTATTATGTAATTTTAGATCGTTATACTACTTCTTCTTTAGCCCATCAAGGTAGTAAAATTTTAGATAAAGATGAAAGATTTAATATGTATCAATGGATTGATAAGTTAGAATATTGGCTATTAAAATTACCTAAACCTGATAAGACAATATTTTTACATGTACCATACCAGTATAATATAGCTTTAAGTCATAATAGACAAAATATAGATGAAGCAGAAAAGTCTGAGGAACATTTAAAAAATGCAGAGAAAGCTTATATTGAATTATCAGAACTTTATAATTGGGACAAAATAGAATGTATAAAGGATAATGAATTAAGATCTATTGAAGATATTAACGAGGAAATATATAATTTAGTAAAAGATATTTAGTATGAAATTGTCTAATTTTTTAGATAATTTTTTTCTTTTTGTACAAAATATTAGTAGAACCTCTTAGGTTCTACTGGATGATTGACCAGTAGTTTATAAGCAATATAGTCTGATATACTTTCCTTTGGATAGAATAGTTACGATACATTGGTTGGTGGTGAAAAAATGGATAGTCGAAGAGTAAAAATAGGCATAATTGTAGCTTTATGTGTTGTAGCTATTACACTTAGTATTGGTTATGCAGCATTGTCAGCTA
>CANQEF010000117.1 GCA_947594675.1 uncultured Bacilli bacterium | reverse complement strand
CATGAGGCTTTGGAGATTTTAGCGCCTATTGCTCATCATTTAGGTATTCATAAAATAAAAAGTGAATTAGAAGATTTATCTTTGCGTTATTTAAAGCCAGATGTTTTTTATGATATAGCAGAAAAATTGAATAAGACAAAATTAGAAAGAGATAAGACTGTTTATGATATGCAAAGAGAAGTTGTTGATTTATTAAATGAACATCATATAAAGCATGAAATAAAAGGAAGAGCTAAAAGTATTTATAGTATTTATAATAAACTGGATAAGGGTAAAAAATTCAGTGATATTTATGATTTACTAGCTTTAAGGATTTTGGTTAATACGGAGCAAGAATGTTATTTAGCTTTAGGTCTAATACATTCAAAGTTTCGTCCTTTACCAAAAAGATTTAAAGATTATATAGCTATGCCAAAACCTAATATGTATCAGTCTTTACATACGACTGTTTTTGGTACGGATGGATATTTATTTGAAATTCAAATTAGAACATATGAAATGGATGAGATTGCTGAGAATGGTATTGCCTCTCACTGGGCTTATAAAGAAAATGGTGGTTCTAAAGTTGCAGCTAATCTTATGAATTCTACGGAACAGAAGTTACAATTTTTTAAATCAATTATTGACTTAAGTCATGATGGTCTAAGCAGTGAAGAATTTGTAAATAGTGTTAAGGATGAAGTGTTGAATAATAATATATATGTTTTTACTCCTAAAGGAGATATTATAGAATTACCTAAGGGCGCAACTGTTTTAGATTTTGCTTATCGTATTCATACTAAAGTTGGAGAAACTACTATTGGGGCTATTGTTAATAATAATATTGTTCCTTTGAATTATGAACTTAAAGATAATGATATAGTTAAGATTAATACTAATAAAAATTCAACTCCTAAAAAAGAATGGCTTAATATGGTTAAACTTACGCAAACGAAAAGTAAGATAAAAAGCTTTTTTTCGAAGAATGAGCGAGAAGTTTATATTGAAAGAGGAAAGTATTTATTAGAAAAGGAATTACGTAAGAAGAAAATTGCTTATGCTGATTTTTTGACGGAAGAGAATATAAAAAAGATTTGTGATAATTTAAAGATTGAAAATATTGAGGAGATTTATCACAATATAGGTAATTCTAAAATTAGTCCTACTTCTGTAATACACGTTATAAATAAGGAAGATGTAAAACCTTTAAAGGTGGTTAAACCGGTTGAAAATGTTGATGCTGATATTATTGTAAGTGGTATTGATAAAGTTAAGGTTAATCTAGCTAACTGTTGTAATCCAATATATGGTGATGAAATAGTTGGTTATATTACAAAGGGTAATGGTATAACGGTTCATCGTTTAAAATGTCATAATTTAGAAATGTTTGAAGAGAGAACGCTTGAAGTTAAATGGAATTCTAATAGTAATAAAAGATACCTTACAATTTTTATTATTAATACTAATACTGCTGATAATCATATGCTTGATTTAATGCAGACAATATCTATGCAAAATATTAGTATTGAGGGTATTAGAACATTGGATCATAATGAAAGTAATTCTTATTTAGTAACGTGTTATGTAACTGGTTTAGAGCAATATCAAAAATTAGTTTTATCACTTAGTAAATATCCTTATGTTGAAAATGTAGAAAGAGTGAAAAGATGAGAGTTTTAGTCCAAAGAAGTAAAGAGGCCTTTTGTAAGGTTTCTGGTAAAATTACTGGTAAAATTAAAAGTGGGTTGGTATTATTAGTAGGTTTTACTGATGGTGATGATTTGGAAAAAATAAATTTTTTAGTTAATAAAGTTATTAATTTGAGAATATTTCCGGATGAAAATGGGGTAATGAATAAAAGTATTTTGGAATATGGTGGGAGTATCTTATCTATTTCTCAATTTACTTTATATGCTGATTGTAAAAAGGGAAATAGACCTAGTTATGTTAAAGCATTAAATAATAAAGAGGCGAGTGTTCTTTATAATACTTTTAATGAGACATTAAAAAAATACGTAGAAGTAGAAGAAGGAGTATTTGGGGCTGATATGGAGATAGCATTTACGAATATTGGCCCTACAACTATAATGTTAGAAAAATAGTTAACTTCTGGAGAAACTTATGATTTATTTGAGAAAAAATCTTAAAGATTTTATTAGACAGGTGGAAAAATTAGCTGAAATAATTTTGAATTGTCATGATGAAGAAAAATTATATATTTATATTAGAACGTATAGGACGTTATGCTTTTTGTATAATATTAATTCAACAAATTCGATATGTGTAGAAGAAATAGATAAAAATGAGTATTATAATGACTTATTAGATAGATTATCTTTAAAGTATTTTAATGAAGTTGATAATTTGTTTTTAGATGAAAAGGATAATTTGAAAGAATTATTTAGTAAGAATTTATTTAGTTTAATTGACTGTTTAGAAAGATTTTCTAATTCTTCTTATTATAAGTGTTATGGTAATTTATTGAATAAAAAGATTAATTCTTTAGAGTTATATGATATATTTTTAAATTTTCTTAAGGAAGAAAATAAGGAGATGTTGGATTTATTTAAAGAGTTAGTTTTCGAAAAACGCATTTTTCGTTTAAAAGATAAGAAAACTATTGAAGAAAATGCTTTATCAATATTCAATCCTTTAGAACAAAGAACTAATATTTTAATTAGAAAAGATATGGTTAATTTGAGTTATTTGGATGCTTATGTACATGAATTGGCTCATGCTTATGATATAGAAAAAATGAAGAATAAGAGTAATGCTTTTCAGGCATCTATTCATAATACTTTTAGTAATTTATCGGAGAGTCTTTCTACGGCTTATACTTTTAAAGTGTATGAGTATCTTATAAAGAATTCAATATATGAAGAAGAGGCAGTTATTAGTTTAGCTAATACATTGTTGGGATATAGTTTTTCTATGGATGCAGCTACTTTAGTGTGTGCTTTAACGAGAGAAGATTATTTAAAGGTAAGTAATGAAATTCCTACTAAAAGGGATATCATTGATTTAATTAAGAATAATTCAAAAGATTTTTTAGTGGACGATGATGCAGATTTTCTGGATGATAAAGTAGTTATTGGTGATGTTGTTGCTTATACTTATGGATATTTGATTAGTAAAACGCTTGTTGATAAGAAAAATTTGGATGATTTTTTTGAAATTAGAGATCAATACCCTACGATAGAACAATTAAAATTAAAGGGATTTGATTTAGATAGTGATAGTAAGGTTTTAATAAAACATTTGGAAGATAAGCTTGATTAATTTATTTAAATTCATTATAATAAAGGTGTCTTTTGGTAAAGAAAAAGGGTATTGTTATTTTTATGTGAATTGTTAATAATTGATACTTAATTTGAAGAGCTTAATTTATTTAGAAGTGATGGATAAATTAAGTGAAGATAAGTGGTACCACGAAAAATGCTTTGTCCTTGCTTGGTGGTACTTTTTTATTTATAAGGAATTTTCTCCTTATAAAGAATAATTTGTTCGATTGACAAGTACAAACATTTGTATTATAT
>CANQEF010000116.1 GCA_947594675.1 uncultured Bacilli bacterium | reverse complement strand
ATAGCGACTATGCGGAAATTGGTCTCTGGAGGATAAAATATCCTATGAAGGAGAAATACCAAATCGTGAGATTTGGGTATGATTTATTCATAAATCATTTTGTTCTGATTCCTATTTTTTTAATGATTACAGGGATGTTTTCTAGAAAAAGTAAAAAAAAACTATTACAAGAGCAAAGAAAATGTTTATCATTTATGCTTTTGCACAAATTATAATCACTCTTTATTATGCATATTATTTAAAAATAATTACCCCTGACAAAAGCATTTATATCCCAAGATTTACACTATGGTATTTGCTAACAACTGCTGAATTATATCTCGTAGAATACATACTAAGAAGAAATTCCTATAAAAAAATGATTTTGCTTTCAATTTTAATTGCCTTATTTTCCGGCTTTTTACCATTTGTTACTAACACATTACTATCAGGAAAAGATAATAGAAAATAATATAGATTTGTCTTCAATAAGAAAAATAACAGATATTCTCAAATTACCATTATTGACAAAACAAGATTTATTTAATGATAATATTACTAAAAAATATGAATTTAATAATTATGGTTTAAATGATAAAAATATTATATAATATAAGAAATGTAGAGGTGGTAAAATGAGAATTTTAGTTGTCGAAGATGAAGAGGCAATTGCTGATATTATTGCTACAAAACTACGTTGCGAAAAATACGAAGTTGATACAAGTTTTGATGGTGAAGATGGACTATATAATGCTATGACTAATATTTATGACTTAATAATTCTTGATATTATGCTCCCTAAAATGAATGGAATAGAGATACTAAGAGAATTAAAAGAAAATAATATAAATGCTAAAGTAATTTTACTTACTGCTAAATCTGGATTAGATGATAAATTAAAAGGTTTTGATACAGGAGCAAATGATTATGTAACTAAACCTTTCCATATTGAAGAATTGATTGCTAGAGTAAATGTTCAATTAAGAACTAAAGGAAATAATAAGGTAAAAGATATACTAGAATATGGTGATTTATCATTGAATATTAGAACTTCTACCTTAACTTGTCTAGAAACAGGAGAGTCAATCAACATTCCCTATAGAGAGTTTCTACTGCTTGAATATTTTATGAATAATCGCGAACAAATCATATCAAAAGAACAAATTTATGATAAAGTTTGGGGAATAGATAATGATTATGAATCAAATAATTTAGAGGCATATTTATCATTTTTAAGAAAGAAGTTAAAAGTCATTGGCTCAAAGGTAAATATCAAAGCAGTCCGTAATCTCGGCTATAAAATGGAAGGATAAAGGTCATGGAAAACTTAAGGAAAAAAACTTTTTTTACAATTTTTATTATTATCTCTTTATTTGCTATTTTTTTTGCTACTTTCTTTAATATCCAAACCTATCACAGAGAATATACTGGTATATTAAATAATTTAATGAGAATGCGGAATTTGACTTTAGAAAAACCTAATTTTCCTAATAAGGAGCCAATTAATGATGAAAGACTTCGTGATCGAAAAGTTATGGATTATGAAGTTTATACATTTATTTTAGATGAAAATAACAATATAATTGATAAAATAAGTCATAGTGACAATAATATTACTAAAAAAATAATGATTCGAGCACAAAATATTATTGAAAAAAATAATACCAGTAACGTAAAGATAGGTTTTCTATATTTAAGCAACTATGCTTATAATTTTGAACAGGGAAAATATTTAACTATTATAGATACTGCTAATACAAAAACTGCATTACTTAAAAATTTAATTTTTTCTATTCTTTTAATTATAATAGGAGAAATATTTATCTATAACATTTCTAAAAAAATAACGGAATGGATTACAAAACCGGTAGTGATGAGTTTTAATAGGGAAAAAGAATTTGTTGCTAACGCCTCGCATGAACTTAAAACACCACTAGCAGTTATGATGGCAAGTATCGACTGTTTAGAGGTGAGTAAAAAAAATGAAAAATGGATTAATAATTTAAAAAGTGAATCTGACAGAATGAATAATTTGATAACGAAACTACTTGATTTATCCAAATCTGAGTATTTAAAATCTGAAAATTTTACTAATAATAACCTTTCCATGATTGTAGAAAAAAGGGCATTAACATTTGAAAGTTTAGCCTATGAAAAAAATATTACCATAGAAACGAATATCACTGAAAAAATAAATTTTCTTTGTCATAAAGAAAGTATTGATGAGGTGGTTTCTATTTTAGTAGATAATGCTATTAGCCATGGTAGTGAAAATAGTAAAATCGAGGTTGACTTATCTAGTAATAAAAATGAAATAACTTTAAAAGTAATAAATAAGGGAGATGCAATTCCTCTAGAAGAATGTGAAAAAATATTTGAAAGATTTTATCGAAATGATAAAAGTCATAATCGTAAAAGTGGAAGATATGGATTAGGTTTATCGATTGCTAAAGATATTGTCTTGGCTCACCATGGTAATATTAAGGCTTATTCAAAAGATGGATATACTACCTTTGAAGTTAAATTTAAAAAAATGAACATTAACGAAAAAAGTTAATGTTTTTTAATGTTTTTTTAATATTCATGCATTACGATTATTTCATAAGGAAGGTGATATATACTTAGAAAGTAATTAGAAATTAGCCACTTTTTACTTCTCAGAAGAAGATATATAATGAAAATAAAGATTATTGGTAAAAATTCTACTAATAGAATGAAATTGTTAAAAAATTGAAAAAGGTACTAGAAACGAAAGAAAATATTTAATATTAAAATTTTAGAAAATGATAAATGTAATCAAATTTATCATGTAGCAAATACTCCTGCTCTTTTAATAGATGAAAAAATAATTAGCCAAGTAAAATCTTAGCTGAAAGACAAATAAAAAGATTTATTCTTACTAATAACTAGATTTAAAGAGGTGATAAGAAATGTCTAAAGATTTAGAAGAACAAGAAAAAATGAAAAATAAAGAAACAATATTAAGTGAAAGTATAACCTTAGAGGATAATAAAAGAAAAAAGAAAGCTAAGTCTAAAAATAATCTAAAAATTTTGATTTTTATATGCACAATTATTTTAATTATTGTTTTCTCAGTTATTATCTTTCTCAAAATATTTTATCCAAAACTAAACTCTTATTTAGAAAATAAACCAAAAGAAAATATCGAATTAAAATATACTGAAACTACTAATACAAAAAATGATGATGGTATATATATTACTGATGTTTCTGACGTTGTTGAAAATGTAATGCCTTCTATTGTTGCGATTACTAGTAAAACTTTAATTTCATCGGGAAGATTTGGACCAAACTTTTTTGGAGAAGAACAATATTCAGAAGGTGCTGGCTCAGGAATTATTATTAGTAAATCAGATGAAAAACTTATGATCTTAACAAATAATCATGTAGTTGAAGGTGCTAATGAATTAGTAGTGCAGTTTATAAATGAAAAAAGTTTTGATGCTAAAGTTGTTGGTGTTTCTGAAAGAAAAGATATAGCCGTTATATCTGTTGCATTAAATGATATTGATACTGACACTCTAAATGAAATCAAAATAGCAACATTAGGTGACTCTAATACACTTAAAGTAGGCAATGGTATCAT
>CANQEF010000115.1 GCA_947594675.1 uncultured Bacilli bacterium | reverse complement strand
GCTAAGGGTGTAGGTCGGGCAACTGGCGCGAGAGTTCAAATCTCTCCTACTCCGCCATATTGTAAATAGGTCTTATTTTCTAGTTATAGATTGTAAGGCTTTTTTTATGTTATTTTTCTGTTTTGGTGTGAAATTATATTATATTGATAATTAAAATTTATAGTTTTATTTTTTTATAAATAAAAAATGTAGACCGGCTTTTTTGTCTACATTTATCTTACATCTTCAGATTTTCATCCTTGATTTTTTTATTATTCTAGATTTTTTAATTCTTCATTACTTTTAGCATTATATTTTTCCATATATTGTTCTTGTTCATTTTCTTCTTCCTCATCCTCATCATCATCTAAAAGTAATATTGGTGTTTTATTATCATCATATTCTAAAGAATCGGTCTCTTCTGCATTCCACTCATCTGTTTCTATAGTGTCTTCTTCACCATTATTAGCATTTTCTTTTCTATCAAGATAGGCTTTTGTTCCTATTCCTGCAGCGGCAGCGGCTGTTAATCCTGCAATTACAGGAATTATTGTTCCTTTATCTTTTGATGTTTCTGTTGCTATTGGTTTTGAAGATGAAGGTATTTTTGTGAAATTATCTTTTATAACATCATCAATTGAAGTTTTTGAGTCGTCCAATACTTCAACATTGCTAGGAGAGTTATTATTTGTTTGTGGTCCTAATTCATTATTTGTATCAGCATAATTATTATCATAGTTACTATTACTATTATTATAATTGTCATATTGATTGCTGCTACTTACATAACCTTCATTATTAGTATAGCCACCACCTGTGTGGAAATTATCACTTCCAGCACTTCCTGACGTTTGAGGATTTACTGGTGTAGTTGAAGATGATTGATTATTTTCATTAGAATTAGAATTGGAATTATTATTTCCATTTGAAGTATTATTATCAGTAGTTGGCGCATTATTGTTATTATTGTTATTATTGTTATTGTTATTATTGTTATTATTGTTATTATTGCTATCAGTAGTTGGTGTATTATTATTTGTATTACTATCACTATCAGGAGTTGAAACGTCATCTTTTTCTTTTAAAGATTCTTCATATTTTTGTCTTTCTTCTTCCTCTTTTATTCTATTTAATTCTTGTTCTTCTTTTAATCTTTCTTCTTCTAATTTTCTTTCTTCTTCCTCTTGTAATTGTTGCTTTCTTTTTTCTTCCTCTTCTTTTAATAATTGTTCTTGATCTTTTTGCTCTTTTATCTTTTTTTCTTCTTCCTTCAATTTTTTTAGTTGCTCTTCTGATTCTGTTTCATTACTTTTGTCCTTATTAGAAGTAGAGCTATTTATTGTACTATATTCTGAATTGGTAGGAAAAACTGGGCTATTAGTTGTAGTAGTATTAGTGTTAGTACTAGTATTGCTGTTATTATTATTACTATTATTACTATCGTTATTAGATATATTTGACTCATGAGAATTATCAATAACTTCTGCTACTTTTCCAAGAGAGTTACCAATATTTTCAGCAATTGCTCCTAAACTTGCTCCAATTCCACTACCAATTAAGGCACCATTCGGTATGTGAGAAATACTTCCAATGCTACTACCAATTAATGATCCTATATTATCTACTTTTTCATAGTCATTTATGACTTTACTAATAAGCGTAATTAAGTGCTTATATTCAGTTATAGCTGTTTTTATTTTATTTAAAGTATTATTTAAATCGATATTTGATAAAAAGGAATCATGATTACTACTTATTCTTTCTAATTCACTTTTCATATCATTATATGTTTGAACGTATTCTTCTAAATCTTCTTTATCTTGTATTTTAAGTTCTTTAAGTGATGTTTTTAAAGCTGGAATGTTAATAACGTTGTTTGATTCGTTCACTATAATACGCCTCCTCTATTCATCTAAAAAAGATTAGCATTAAATCCCATATTGTTTATACTTTGCTCAACTCTATCTAGTTTACTGGTGTATTCTTTTATTAAGCCATTAATTTTAAAATACTCTTGTGGGGAAGTATCAATATCAAAATCTGGTAATGCTGATTGTGGCGAAAACTGTTTTTCAGGATCAGGTAATAAATTATTTATTGAATAAAGTTTGGAATTTAAGTTTTGTATTTCAACTTTTAAGGCTTGTTGCAATTTTAGCAATTCTTTTATTCTTTGGTTTGTAGCGGCTACTTTTATTCTTTGTTGTAAATTATTTATTGATTCAATAGTTTCTTGTTGAATTTTAATTGTATCTTTTGCGGCATTATATAATGGAGAAGTATTATTTATAAGACAAGTAGATTGTGATAAGCCTTTTGATAATTCCGTGTTTATAAGCTTTTTACACTCTTCAAAATAATCTTTACAAGGATTTAACACATCTGTAGATAATTCAACTTGCTCTGTATTTAATAAATCTGCTATTTCAGTATCTTTGGTTATTGTCATAAAATTCCTCCTTTATTTTTAAAGCATTGTAAATAAAAGATTATTCCTTTACTTACAATACACTAAAAACTTAGTGTATATTATATTATTCTGAATAAACATCAGATGCTTTAGCTTTATCTAATGCAATTTTAACGTTTGTGGCTTGACTTTTAAATTTTTGAATGAAATCTGGAAATTGTTCTTCTAAATTTTTCCATTTTTCCATAAATTGACTAGCTGCATTACCATCAAAAATTCCTTTGTTAGAATTAACATTTTCATAAATTAATCTGTTAATGTTATTTAGAGCTTTTTCTACCCTTTCAATTGTAGCATTTATTTCATTTAATTTATGTTGTACTTCTTCATAGTTTAATGTATTTCCTGTCATTTTTTTACCTCCTTTTAGTTAAATAAATTTATAGTATCTTTTGCTGCTTGATCAAAATCTTCTTTTTTAGTTTTTACCTTATCACAGAATTCTTTCATGCACTCATCGCCACTCAATAACAATGGCAATTTTTCATCAAATAAAGATTTGAATGATTCATAAGTACCTGTTTCATTACTTGTCCAAACTTCTGATAATCCTTTAACTAGTTGCTCAAGCTCATCTATTCCTGTTTTAAAGGTATTTTCATAATTTGAAGCCTCATCATATAAATTTTGCATTTCAGCTAAATTAAATTTTACTATATCTGCCATATTAGCACCTCCTATTTTTAATGATTTTTTCTTCTTAATTGTAAGGAATCTATCCTCACTATAACTTTACAATAAAAAGTAAGTAGTTGTCAAATTTATTACTGTTCATTTTACATTTTAAGTGTATTTTTTTACTATATTTTAATGAGTATAAAATTCTCATTTTGCTGAAAGAATAAAATGATTTATAAATAAATCATGCCCAAATCTCATGATTTGTTATTTCTCCTTCATAGGATAGTTTATCCTCCAAAGACCAATTTCCACATAGTCGCTATCGTACTTCATTTATTTTATTTTAACATATTTGTCCTATATATTTTCTTATTCCTTCAATTAATATATTGTATTCACATTTATCATCCTCCTTATTTTTATGAATACAATACAATTTTATCAAAAAAATTATGTCTAGGATTTTTTAAAGAAACTCTTTATTTTAAAGGTTTCTTTTTTAAAGTTAGACATAACTAAAAGTTGGACATAAAAACAAAAAAGCACATAATCAGGTTCTAGAATTTCTGGTGTGAAGTAAATTTTAATAAAGCCTAGGTAGAATCTAACAAAAACAGGTATTTTCAATGT
>CANQEF010000114.1 GCA_947594675.1 uncultured Bacilli bacterium | reverse complement strand
TTTTGAAAAAAATTTTTCTCCTTATAAAGAGAATTTTTTGTCGTGGTACTTACTATGTCATTTTGTGAAGAAAAAAATGGATAATACATTTTTCTCTATCTTTTACCTATTTTTTTCTTTATAATTTATTTTACTCTTTTTTTCTGGAAAAAAGTAGTTTTTTTGCAAATAAAACTACTTATCTAAAAACATAGCATAATATTCTTCTAAAGTGATATCATTTTCCCAAATATACTTACTTATCTCCTTACCAACATATCGATAATGCCATGGTTCATTTCTAAAACCCGTGATATCTTCATACTTTTTAGGAAATCTCAAAATAAAGCCATACTTATAAGCATTATCTAACATCCAAGTATATTCTTTAGAATTAGCAAAAACATTAGAAG
Source organism: uncultured Bacilli bacterium (assembly GCA_947594675.1). Next base: position 3,322 of record CANQEF010000114.1, on the reverse strand, counting down.
TAGTACTACCTATATCAAAAGCAAGACCAGTTTGATGTTCAGAATAGCCCGGTTTAGCAACATATTTTTCAACATAACTATCTCCATACAAATCCCGATATAGTTGTGCAATTTCCACCTGATCTTGATAACTTCTATAACTAGAATTAATTATCAAGCCATATCCTTCTTTTTTAGCAGCATTATACATTTTTATAAAAGCATTAAGCGCTACTCTCTCAGCTTTCATCCCTTTTTCACTAGCATATTCTTCACTAATAGTAACTAAATCAGGTTCAAATTTTTCATCCAATTTTCTATACTTATTAACAACCATATCATAAGAAAACTTATCTACCTCAATAGCATCTTCATAAGGAGTTTTATCTAAATTAAGATTTACATACAAAACAGTACTCTGTTCATCTTCACCCGTTTCATAGGAATAATTTAAATACCTATCATAATTACTAAGCTTAGCATATTTAACTGTAAAAAACTCCTCTAAATATTTAACTTTATCTCTCTTAACAAACTCACTAACATCTTTAGAATTACCATGTTCCAATATTAATGATATATCAGTATTACTATAGCCTTTATTAATAAGCTTGTTTATATTTTTAATTAGATTATCCTGTTTAACATAATTTATCTTAGAATAATCTTCTAAATTTTCTTCTTTATAATAATCACTTTCAAAAGCAGCGTTTAAAGTTTTATTTTTGCCAACAGATAAAATATAGTCTTTTTTTAATTTAAATAAAATATTATTACTAGCTTTTTCACTATATCCTAAAGCTTTTATTTGATTAATTTCCTTTCGATAAAAAATAAATACAGCAATTAAAATAATACTTATTAAACTCAAAAATTTAAGTATTTTAACATAAGGAGCTTTTAATTTAAGTTTCTTCTTTTGAATTTTTCCCAAATCATACCACCTACTATCTTAATTTTATCAACTTTCTAGGAAAAAGTCTTTAATTTTAATAAATTTATTGAATAATTTTTATTATTTCCCATACTAAGATGAAATTTAATTTTACAATCTTCTCATTTATAGTATAATAAAAGAACAAGGAGTAGTATATATGAGAGCATTAGTTTTATCTGGAGGAGGTTCAAAGGGTTCTTATCAAATTGGCGTTTGGAAAGCCTTAAAAAAACTCCATATTAAATTTGATATTGTAACAGGAACATCAGCCGGTGCTTTAAATGGAGCCCTAATAACACAAGGAAGTTACCATAAGGCAATAAGTCTATGGGAAAAGGTAAATTTAAAAATTTTATTTGGAGAAGACGCTGTTGAAAGTGATAAAACAATTGATATTTATAAAATGTACGGAAAAAACATCTTAAAACAAGGTGGTATGGAAGTTAAAGAATTAGAAAATCTTATAGAAAAAACAATTAATAAAAAGAAATTTTTTAACTCTAAAATAAATTATGGTCTAGTAACTTACAATATAAGTAAAAATAGAGCTATTCAAATTCAAAAAAAAGATATACCTAGTAATAAATTAACAGACTATTTAATGGCTTCTGCTACATGTTATCCAGCCTTTAAAAAGAAAGAAATTGAAGGATTAAAATATATTGATGGAGGATTTTACGACAACCTTCCCATAAATCTAGCAATTGATATGAATGCTGATGAAATAATAGCTGTTGACTTACATGCTCCAGGAATAAAAAGACCTCCTAAAAAGAAAATACCAACAATTATAATAAGACCAAATAATAAATTAACTAATTTTTTAAATTTCTATGAAGAAGGAAATATTAAAAATATAAAATATGGCTACAATGACACAATGAAAATTTATAAAAAATTAGAAGGAAATGAATATACCTTTAAAAGGCAACATATTGAAAAAAATTATCAAAGATATCATGAATTATATGAAACTATTATTAAAGAAATATTAAACTCTAAAGCTTTAATAAAAACAATTACAGATTTTTTAAATATTACATCAAATGAAACTCTAGATACCAGAAAAAGTATTTTTGTAAAAATTACTGAATTAACGGGAAAAACTTTTAATCTAGATGATACAGTTATCTATTCATATAAAAAATTTAATAAATACTTAAAAAAAGCCGCTATTACGTATTCAAAGAACAAAAATATTAGTGATAAAAAAATAACCAAAGAATTAGAATTTTATAAAGAATTATTAAATAAAAATTATAAAAATCTTCAAAAAAAAGTTTTAACTCATCCACTAGAATTATTAGAGTCTGTTTATCTATTTGTGATAACCGAGGGATAAGATGGATTTTAAATATTCTAATACCAATAAAAGATATCATACTTTAGATTATTTTTATAAAAATAAATTTAATTCTAAAGTGTTTAAAGTAAGCTTAAATGCAGGATTTACTTGCCCCAATATTGATGGAAAAGTAGGCTTTGGTGGATGTATTTATTGCTCCAAAAGTGGTAGTGGTGAATATGGTGGCAATAAAGAAGAAAGTCTAGAAAAACAATTTATAAACATAAGAAATATAATGCTAAAGAAATGGCCTAATGCCAAATATATAGGATATTTTCAAGCCCATACCAATACATATGCTCCCGTCGACAAATTAAGAAAAATGCACAATATAATTCTAAAACAAGATAACGTAATCGGTTTAAGTATTGCAACAAGACCAGATTCTATTTCTGATGAATGTTTAGACTACCTAGATGAGTTAAATAAAAGAACATACTTAACTATTGAATTAGGGCTCCAAACTACCAATGAAAAAACATCTAAACTGATAAATAGATGCCATTCCCTAGAATGTTTTGAAACAATGGTACAAAAGCTACGTGAAAAAAACATTAATGTCGTAGTTCACATTATTAATGGACTTCCCTATGAAACTAAAGAAGATATGCTAAATACAATTAAATATTTAAATAACCTTGATATTCAAGGAATAAAAATACACATGCTAAGTGTTTTAAAAAATACACCCTTAGAAAAACTATTAAAAGATAAACCATTTAAAGTATTATCAAAAGATGAATATATAGACATAGTAATAAGTCAATTAGAATTACTTCGTCCAGAAATTGTAATTCATCGTATTACTGGAGATCCGAAAGCTGATGATTTAGTTGAACCAAATTGGCTAATAAAAAAAGTAAGTATCATAAACGATATAGATAAAGAAATGGTAAAAAGAAATACTTATCAAGGAAAAAAGCTTTAAATTACTTTTGTCTATTTAAAATGTGTTTTTGTTTCTTTAAACTATATTCTCAAGTACAGAACAAAATGATTTATGAATAAATCATACCCAAATCTCACGATTTGGTATTTCTCCTTCATAGGATATTTTATCC
>CANQEF010000113.1 GCA_947594675.1 uncultured Bacilli bacterium | reverse complement strand
CTATGTGCTTTTTTGTGTTGCATTCTTCTCAATTCTATTTATCCGTCTTTACCAAGCAAGTTCCTAATATATAAAAACAGATAACCCCTATTAGAAGTTATCTGTTAATTTTTTATTTTTTCACTTTTTCCAAGCTTTCTGCAATTGTTGTTCCAATTGTAGTAATATTTTGCAAATCACTAGGAACAATTATTTTTGTAGCCTGTCCATTAGCAACATCTACCATAGCCTCATAACTTTTCAATTTCAATACAGCCTCGTCAACTTTAGCATCTTTCAAAAGTCTTAAACCTTGAGCTGTAGCCTCTTGTATTTTAATAATAGCCTCAGCCTCACCTTGAGCTTCACGTATATGTGCCTCTCTTTTAGCATCTGCTCTTAGAATTGTACTTTCCTTCTCACCTTCAGCAATCAATATAGCAGCTTTTTTCTCACCTTCTGCCTTCAAAATAGCCTCACGTCTTTCACGCTCAGCACGCATTTGCTTTTCCATAGCCTCTTGAATATCTTTAGGTGGTAAAATATTTTTAACCTCAACTCTGTTTACTTTGATTCCCCAAGGATCAGTTGCCTCATCCAAAATAGAACGCATCTTTGTATTAATAACATCTCTAGATGTAAGTGTCTCATCAAGTTCAAGTTCACCAATAATATTACGAAGAGTAGTTGCTGTTAAATTTTCAATAGCATTAACTGGATTTTCAACTCCATAAGTATAAAGCTTAGGATCTGTTATTTGAAAATAAACAACCGTATCTATTTGCATAGTAACATTATCCTTTGTAATTACTGGTTGTGGATCAAAATCCTTAACAATTTCCTTTAAATTTACATTATTTGCTACCCTCTCAATAAAAGGAATAACATAATGTAGGCCAGTCTGTAAAGTCCTATGATAAGCACCTAATCTTTCAACAACATAAGCTTTTGACTGAGAAATAATTTTTATTCCTGATGCTGCAATAACTATTAAGATAATTAAAATAATTAAACCAATTTCCATTTACTTTTCCTCCTTACAAACAATAAGTTTTACACCATCAATAGATTTAACTTTTACCTTTTGGCCTACCTCCAAAGTCTCCTTAGCAGTAGCCGTCCATACACTTCCCATTACCTTTACTTCACCATATTCATCTTCTGTAATTCTTTTAATAACTTCTGCTCTTTTACCAAGTACCCTATCGAGATTAGTAGGAATTATTTCCCTAGTCTTAAGTTTTTTGATAACAGGTTTCATTAGCAATAAACTAAATACGCTAAAAGTAACAAATACAACTATTTGTATTAAAATATTATCAGTTAAAAATGTCGTAACAAAAGCTGCTAAGCTTCCAATAGCAAACCAAATAGAAACTAAATTTATCGTTACTAACTCAATAAAAAGCAAAACAATAAAAGCAATAAACCAACTATATGACATAAAACTCGCCTCTTTAACGTTATTATATGCCAATAAATGTCTATTTTCAACAATTAATATAAAAAAACTTGTTAAATAATTTATTTTATAGTATCATTAACTATATAGTAGGAGTGTGTATAATATGACTAGTAAACAAACTCGCATTTTATCTATAACTTTAGCCAGTTGGGGAATAGTTATGATAGGCAGTGGAGCTGCTATGAATGCGTCAATTAAACCAATAATTGAAACATCTTATTCATTAAGTGTAAACCACATAAAAGTAAATGAATCAAAAACCAATGAAATAATTTTAAAAGAAATAAGTATTGAGATAAATAATCCTCTAAGTGTCGATGTAAAAGATTATTTAGAAAATATAGATCAATTAGATGAAAGTACTTTAAAAGCTTTAAAGCTAGATACATCAATGGTTAAAATAAATGAAGCTGGTACTTATACATACACAATAAGCTTTAAAAAGAAAAAATATAATGGAACAGTTATTGTTAAAGAAAAAGCTCTTCCAAATATAGAATTAAAATTAAAAGATATTGAATTAGAAATTGGAAAAGCTCTTCCAATACCAAGCGAAGCAAATAATTATGACTATTCCTTTTACATTGAAAATGAATTAACCGACGAAATGAAAAAGAATATAACTTTAGACATATCTAAAGTTAACACATCAGAAAAAAATGTTTATCCATTTACCATTACTTACAATGGAACAATTTATCAAGGAAAAATTACCATTTATGTTCCGCTACCTAAAACACCAATTACGGAAAAACACACATGTGAAAATGTAAACGAAACATACTATGATAAAGATGGTAATATAGTAACAAAAGAGGAATATGAAAATTCATGCAACATAAATAAAGAAAATACAGATAATAATACCGAATCAAATAATGATAACAAATTACAACTTAGGCCATAAGCCTAAGTTTTTTTTCATAACATTAAAAATTTCTTACTAAAAAATGAAAAATAAGCACATTCCTATTTATGTGCTTAAGTGTTTTTAATAATCAATCAATACCTATAATTTTATCATTTAATAAATCTATTTTTTGATAATTTGCTACTTTACTCAGTCCAGGCATAGTCATAATATCACCAAGTAAAACTGTAATAATATGAGCTCCATTATATATAACTATATCCTTAACGGATACCATAAAATCAACAGCAACTCCAATTTTTTTAGGATCATCAGATAACGAATATTGTGTTTTAGCAACACAAATTGGAAGATTTCCCAAGTGATTTTTTTCAATTAATTCAATTTTCTTCTTAGAAATAGTAGAATACTTAACATCTTTTGCACCATATATTTCTTTACAAATTTTATTAATCTTTTCTTCTATAGTTAAATTAGTTTCGTATAAAAATTTAAATTCATTATCTTTCTTCATTAATTGTAAAACCATCTCTGCTAAAGAAATAGCTCCTTTTCCTCCATCTAAATAAGCCGTACTAATTGCAAAAGGCATTCCTTTATCTTGACAATATTTTTGAAGTAGTAACACTTCTTTTTCTAAGTCATTACCATATTTGTTTAAGCAAACAACAACATTATTACCAAACTTTTTTAAATTACTATAATGCTTTTCTAAATTAGCTAAACCATCAAGTAAAGCTGTTTCATTTTCTTCATAAATTGCATTTTTATCTACACCACCATGATATTTTAATGCTTTAATAGTTACAACTAAAACTGTACAGTCAGGTTTAATAGAGGCACAACGACATTTTATATCATAAAATTTTTCAGCTCCTAAATCAGCTCCAAAACCAGCCTCTGTTACAACTATATCGCCCAATCCTAAAGCAGTTTTTGTTGCAATAACACTGTTACATCCATGTGCTATATTAGCAAAAGGCCCTCCATGAATAATAACAGGATTATTTTCTAATGTTTGAACCAAATTAGGCAAAAAAGCATCTTTTAATAAAACGGTCATAGCACCTTCCACCTTTAAATCTCGAGCTAGTATAAACTCATTCTTATCATTTATTCCTACAACAATATTTCCCAATCTTTTCTTCAAATCTTCTATAGAATCAGCCAAACAAAATAACACCATAATCTCACTAGCAGCCGTTATTGTAAAAGACTCCTGTCTATTTCCTATATCAACATTTCTCAAAGCCCTATCATTAACATCAAGACATCTTTTAAATAAAACTTCCTTAAAGCCTAACTCATTGCCATGATAAATATGATTATCAATAATTGCACACAACAAATTATTAGCTGATTCTATCGCATGAAAATCCCCTGTAAAATGCAAATTAATATCCTCCATTGGAACTACTTGACTATAACCACCACCAGTTGCTCCA
>CANQEF010000112.1 GCA_947594675.1 uncultured Bacilli bacterium | reverse complement strand
AAAATCACTGTAAATTCCTATAAAATCTAGAAAAAATGAAGATTTTTGTTATACTAAACTGTCAAACTCGGGTTATAGCATATAAATCCAATATGAGCAAGAAAAAATCTATAACTACTTGTAATAATACAATTCTATGCTAAAATAAATTTTAAGGAGGAAACCATGAAAATTGATGAAGAAAAATTAGGAAATAAAAGAAAAGATTATTTAAGCTGGGATGAATTTTTTATGGGTATAGCTAAATTAGCTGGAGCTAGAAGTAAAGACCCATCTACACAAGTAGGAGCTTGCATAGTAGATCAAAACAATCGTGTTCTAGCAATCGGCTATAATGGAACACCAAATAATTTTGATGATGATTCTTTTCCTTGGGACCGTGAAGGTAATGAATTAGAAACAAAATATTTATACGTATGCCATGCCGAAAGAAATGCCATTGCTAACGGAAACAGAGTTTCTTTAAAAGGAGCTAAAATTTATGTTGATTTATTTCCATGCAATGAGTGTGCCAAAGATATAATTCAATTTGGTATTAAAGAAGTTATTTATTTATCTGACAAATATGCTGATTCAAAAGAGACACAAGCTTCTAAATTCTTATTTGATAATTCTGGAGTTACATATAGACAACTAGAAAAAGAGCATCAAAAAACTTTGAAATTATCAATTAAACCTGATATACCAGTTGAATATATAGACTAAAGGGAGTTAAAGCTCCCTTTTATTATGCTACGAAACAAAAAACAATAAAAAAATTGTGAGATTTTTCCACAATTCTATAACCAAACTCCAAAAATAATTCCCGCCATAGCAAGTATCAAACCACCAACCCAAAATAATTTAACTATATCCGTTTCTTGCCAACCAAGCTTTTCAAAATGATGATGAATTGGTGTCATAAGGAAGAGTTTTTTCTTAAATACTTGTACCCAAAAGACTTGGATAATTACACTTAATGTTTCAATTACAAAGATAGACGCTACTACTAAAAGAGTTAATTCTCTATGTGTTAAAATAGCAATAGCACCCATAACCGCTCCTAGAGCAAGTGAACCAGTATCACCCATTATTATTTTAGCCGGATGAGTATTATAAATTAAAAAGCCTAATAAGCTACCAACTAATATCAAACTAAATATTCCTATATCCTCAAATCCTACTGTCAAAGATATCAAACTAAAAGCAATAAAAGCAATAGCAGAAAGCCCTCCAGCTAAACCATCTAAACCATCCGTCAAATTAACAGCATTACTCGCTCCCACTAAAACAAACAAAATACACAAACCATAAAGCCATCCTAATTCTAGATCAATCTTCAGTGTTCCTACAACCCAGGCAGTCTGACCTCCACTACGCATATATATATAGAAAAAACCTATAGCTATCAATACTTGCATAAACAACTTTTGATAAGTAGTTAATCCCTCATTACTACCTTTTCTAATTGATAAAAAATCATCCAAAAAACCTATACAAGCATATCCTATAAAGACTAAAAGAACAATTCCCAAATTTGAAGTATAAGTTATTCTATTTGAAAGTATTAAATAAATAGTTGCTAAAACAGTCGGAATAATAAAAATTAAACCACCCATAGTAGGAGTACCCTCTTTTTTACGATGGCTTTCTCCAACAAAAATACTTATACGTTGACCAATACGCAACTTTCTAAATAATGGAACTAAAAATAATCCCAATAATGCAGAGGATAAAAAACCAATCATTATTGCGACAATTGCTTTTGTTAGTAATAGCATTCTTTTCACTCCATTTCTCTTGAAACATTATATCATAAATATTTTTAAAATATTCGCAAATGTAACTATTTAGACATAAATTGACATTATTGCGTCTTTAAAGTCAATATTTTTTTATTTTTATCCAAGTTTCTCTTTTGCTCTGTTCTTATACTTTCTATTTCATATTCTTTTTCATCTAAATTATTTCTTATCTTATTTAAATTTTCAAGTAAACTATGACACTCTGGCAAATCTAAATAATCGCCATATTTATTTTTTAATTCACTAATTGTTCTATTAAGTTGTCTTTTAGTTTTATCCAATGACAAAGCTATTTCTGAAGTAGCACTAATACTTTTTTCTATATCTTTAGTATAATCTTTTACATTTATAACTTTATATTTCCTAGTAATCGTTTTAGGTTTAACAATATTATTAATAAAATACAAATATGTAAAAGCAGCAGTACTTAAAGCTTTAGCAGGTCTTAAACCAGGCAAAAGCATTTGTAACCCTAATAATTTAAGTAATTGTTTACTTTGATAATCCATAGCTTGCACTTCTATTTCAACTTTTTCAGTAACACTAACAGCTTTTTTTAATTTCTCTTGAACCTCTCTTAATAATTTATCTTGTTCCTGTTGAAATTCTAAAAGTCTTTTATTAAACTTATCATAATCATAATATTTCTCTTTTAAAGATTCTAAATCTATATTTTCTAAAACTAATTGTTCTTTTTTTACACTAGTTTTATTATCTATTTTATCAGTTTGCGTATTAATTTCTTTTAGCTTATCCTCTATCATAAGATATAAGTCAGTTTCTTTTAATTCTTTTACATCCCGATTATTTTTAAAATCTTCAATATACTCCTCAATAATATTAGATATATCTTTTGAATCATATAAATCATCATGTTCTATTTTAATTTTTTCCTTTAACTTTTCTACTTTATCAATAACTAAATCCAACTTATCAACTACACTACCTACTTTAACAGAAACTCTTTCATCTTCTTCATCTTGAAAAACAACTTTATAATTAAAATAAGCATTCCGAAGATCTTTTCTAGCCTCTTTTAATCTTTCTTGATAAGAATCAATTATTTTCCTATTCTTAATTTTTAATAGCTCTTCCCTATCTTGCCTAACCTGATCCTCATCTATTTGTAAAATAGGAATTTCTTCTTGAGCAACTTCTTTTACCTCTACTTTTTTATTTATAATTTTATACTCTAAAGAAATTCTTTCTTCTATAGTCCTTTCTGAAAAAGCCTTTTCTTCTTTATCAGTATATATATAATTAGGTAAAGTATTAGAAAGTTCCCGTTTTTCTTCATTAGAAACATCAGCAGTATAAACTTTAACATTTAAATTAGAAAACACTTCTTCTTTATTAATATTAGGCCTCTTAGTATTATCTATTATAGTCTTAAATATTTGACCTGGTACAACTATAGGTATAACTTTTAAAAAAGTAACTATTTGTTTATGCTTAACTCTTTTCTCTAATTTTTTTAATTGTTGTTCATGTTGATAATCTTTTAATTTTTTCTTTTGTCTCCTATTAATAATAAGACTTCTTCTTCTATCATTTGCTCCGCCTTTTACACCTATAGTCTCGTTCATAATATTTCTCCTTAAAATACGAGCTAATTATAGCATACAAACTTCATAAAAGCTAGTATTTTAAATTATTATAAACATAAACTTTACTAGAGGTGATATTTTGTTTCTAAAAAAAATTGATGAACGCATAAAAGTAATTTTTTTAATAACTTTAATTTTTCTAGGCCTAATAATAGGAAAAGTTTTCTATATACAAGTATTTGATTATAAAAAATTAAATAAATATGCTCAAAATTTATGGAGTCGTGATTTACCAATTGAAGCTGATAGAGGTAAAATTCTTGATCGTAACGGAATTGTTTTAGCAGACAATCTAACCACAACTTCACTTATAACACATCTTTTGCGCCTCTGCCGAAACGCGAACAGAGTCCGTTCTGATGTAAGTGATAAGCG
>CANQEF010000111.1 GCA_947594675.1 uncultured Bacilli bacterium | reverse complement strand
CACCATCTTTTATTAAAATTATTTTAGAATCTTGACCCCCAATCTCAATAATAGTTTTAACATTAGGATAAGTAGATAAAGTACCAATAGCATGGGCCGTAATTTCATTTTTTATTACACTAGCATTTAACATTGAACCAATTAATTTTCTAGCTGAACCCGTAGTACCAACACCAACTATTTTTATACTTTTTCCCTCCAAGTTTTTTTCTAAATCTCTTAAGACATTTTTAACTGCTTTAATAGGATTACCTTCAGTCCATAAATAACTACTAGCTAAAATATTATTATTAAAATCAATTACTACACCTTTTGTTGATATAGATCCAATATCAATTCCTAAATAACCTTTTATCATTTTTATCTTTCCTCATTTCTAATAAATCAAAAAAAGCTTCTAACCTTGTTTTAATACCTTCTGATGAAGTTTGAGCATCATATGAAAAAAATATTATAGGCATATTTTCTTCACTACATATCTTTTGAATAATAGGAATAGCCCCAATTTCCGGAGTACATCCAAATGGTTTAGTATGAATAATGCCATCATAATGACGTTTTGTATATATAATAGTTCTATAGACATTATCCAAACCATCAGCCCCTAATTCGTATTTGCAATATTTACGCGTTTTAAATAAAATATGTCTTCTTAAAAATTTTTTTTGCCATAATAAATAAGACAAATTGGTATATCTAGTAACTTCAATTTTATAATTAGCTAAAGTTTTTTCTAAATCATAATTAGCTTTTTGCTCCATCTCCGTATAAAGCTCCCCAATCAAGCCAACTTTTAAACAATTACGTGGTTTATTTAATGGTATTTTATTAAATAAATGCTTATACTTATAATATAAATAGTTTAACTTCATAATAGATTTTGTTTTACTAAAATCAGTAAGCATCTTTTTCTTTAAATTAACATGCTCATTTTTATTAATTTCAAATCCAATATTTTTCCTAATAATTTTATCTATTTTATCCATATTCCAAATAAAATTAACTAAATATAATAAATTAAGCAAATATTTTCTCCAAGTAAGTTTCCCATTAAGTTTTTTTAGCAACATATAATTTTTCTTTAAATTAATTTTTCCCTTGTCCATAAAATTCAAAAAAAGAAAATCATACCCTAAATCTTTTAAAATAGTCTTTGTAACTTCTGCATAATATCTATATTTACATCCACCACCAGCAGTAAATAAAATATTAGCTCCATTTTCCAAACTTTCAATAAAATTGCCTAAATTATACTTAAATGGTATACAAATATTTAAAGGAGCATACTTATTTCCTATTTCTAGAGTCTTATTAGTAATAGGTGATGCAACTTGTACTTTAATATTAGTTGTTCTTTCTAAAAATATTTTAAAAGGAAGACAATAATCTCCCAAATGTGGAAAACTAATTATTTGTTCCATTACTACCTCCTAAATTTGTTATAATATCAACAAAACTTTCCAATCTAGTAACCATTCCAGTATTACTTGATAAATCATCAAAAACTAAATTAATAATAGGAATTTCTCTTATTTTATGCAAAATCATTTCTAAACACAATTCATCCATCCCACAAGGAAAAGAACTAAGTATAATAATTCCATTTACCTTATCTTGATAATAATTAATTGCTGCTAAGACTTCTTTATTATGAGTAAAATGAATATCAGTAGAAATTTTCCTACATTCGTTTTGGATCAATTTTTTATCTATACAATCACTATAAATAACTTCAATATTTTCCTTATTTAAAAAATTACTTACTTCTTCACCAATTAAGCTATCATATAAATTATAAGGATGTCCCGCTAAAAGAATTTTTTTCTTTTGAGACTTTAATTTTTCTTCTTGTAGTTTTTCTCTTTCCTTACGACATTTAAGTGAATATAATTCTGCTTTTTTATAAGCTTTATAAGTACTTAAATAAGATTTACCTAACGATTCACCCAAACTCAGAAAAGCAAATAATTTACTTTCACCATTAGTTAAATCAATATTATAGCTTAAAATATTGACATCAATTAAATTATTTACTAAGTCATACAATGCATTAAAATTAGTACATACCTGCTCATTTTTTTCAATAGAAAAAAGTCTAGGTACTAGTACATAATCACACTTTTCTTTTAAATTAATAATATGTCCAAAATAAATTTTCATAGCTAAACAAGTTTCATCATTGACTAGTTTAGTGCCATCTTCTATTATCTTTTTATTAGTACAATCACTTAATATTGTTTCAAAACCCAATTCCTTAAAAAAATATAGCCATAAATCTTTATCATAATAATAAAGTAAGCTTCTAGGAATACCAATTTTTTTAATATTATCACATCCCTAATAAATAATATTAATAATAAGTGAAACTAATAAGTATTTTTAATCGACAAATTATTTTAAGCTATGCTATAATATAAGAGAAAGAGGCGATTTAACTATGGAAAAATTTAAAAAATTACTACCAATAATAGCACTTGGTATAATTGCTATTTTAATTGTTATTAGCTTTTTTATTGGCGAAAAGGATACTAAAAAATCATCTTTATCTAATGATATTGATCAAATTTTAGAAAATGCTGAAAAAGAAAGTAGTGCCATTAAAGAAGAAGAAATGAAAGATTTTGAAAATATTGACATTGATAAATATCTAGAGTATTACGAAGGCAGTGAAAATAAAATTATTTTTATAGGAAGACCAACATGTCCTTTTTGTGAAGTAGCAGCACCAATAGTAAAAAAGATTAATAAGGATTATAATCTAAATATATATTACTTAAATACTGATGATTTTGTTGATGATGATGAGACACGATTTGTACAATCTGATGAATTCTTAAATGATGGTTATGGAACACCTTTATTATTTATTGTTTCCAATGGTACAATTGTTGATAAAGTTGATGGACTTACAGATACAAATCATTATTTAAACTTCTTAGAAACTAATAATATTATTTAGGAGAAAAAAATGAAAGATGTTTATGCACAAGTACTAAAATTTAAAGAAAAATATCCTTCTACAATAGGATGGCGCCTTAAAAAAAATTCTTCAATTGTTGAAAAACATTTGAATCCAGATGAAGAGGCTTTATATTCATTTATTGCTCAAAAGAATGATAATCCATTTAATATCTTTGATAGTGCTGTTGTAACATTAACTAATAAAAGAATATTAATAGGAAGAGATAGGGTAGTAGTAGGTTATTTTTTAAATTCTATTACTCCAGACATGTTTAATGATTTAAAAGTTTCAAGTGGTATAATTTGGGGAAAAATATATATAGATACAATTAAAGAGTTTGTAACTTTGTCAAATATTTCTAAATCTGCATTAACAGAAATAGAAACAAAAATATCTTCTTATATGATGAGAGAAAAGAAAAAATATGGTTTAAGAGAAGAACAGAGTGAATAACTCTTTTTTATTATGAAAAATATCTATTAAATTATTAAACAATTTTATTTGGCAAAAGTTTCAGTTTTATATCATATAATAATATATAAATAGTCAAAAAATATTTTTTATAATTTTAATAAGAAAATCTTTAGATAAAGCTATAATGTTTTTTTTGAAAATTTTCATAAAATATAAAAGGAAATATTGCTATTTCAAGATTAGTTTGTTATAATTTTAGTTGTAAGTGGGGCTTTAGCCAAGTGGTAAGGCGTGGGTCTGCAAAACCCTGATCACCGGTTCAAATCCGGTAGGCCCCTCCAGTGACGTTTCTGTTCGAACTTTTATAGTTTGAACTTAACATATATAATCAATCCGTTCGGGTTGATTTTTT
>CANQEF010000110.1 GCA_947594675.1 uncultured Bacilli bacterium | reverse complement strand
TTGGCAAACTATTTCAAGGAGGTTTGCTTTTTTTAATAATAGTTAGGTTGCGGACATCGTCTGCCGTATGATATAATAACTATCTGATTGGAGTTATTATGGAAGTACTTGATGAAATTAGTGAGATTGGAAATATTAGGCCTACAAATGAAGATGCTTGCCTTTGCATGTCTCACCCTAAAAATAAAAATTACAAATTATTAGCTGTAGCTGATGGAATGGGTGGAAAAGAATATGGGGAAATTGCCTCAAATTACACATTAAATAAAATAAAAAAATGGTTTATAAAGAAAGAAATATCTAGTATAAATGATAATAAAAAACTTACTACTTCAACAAAAAACTTATTAAAAAGAATAAATAAAGAACTTATTTCTATTTATGGTCAAGATGTTTTAGGAACAACTCTTACTTTAGCAATCATAACTAAAAAAAATACCCATATATTTAACATTGGTGATTCGAGAGCTTATATTTATAAGAACCAAAAATTGATTCAAGTAACAGAAGATGACTCAGATGTTTGGATGTATTACAAATACGGAAATGTTAATAAAGAAGACTTAAGATACTTTGCTATGAGTAACTTTATCAATGCTTGCATTGGTCTAAATGAAAAACTTTGTAAAACAAATTATATATTATTAGAAAATGATTATGACCTAATCCTTCTTTTAACAGATGGTGTGACCGACCTATTAACTGATAAGAAAATAAGCAAAATAATAAAAAAATCATCTAGTGAAAAAATTTTATCAAATATCATTTATGAGGCTCTTTATATAGATCAAAATCTAGTTATTCCAAATAGATTAAAAAGAAAATATTTAGCTAATTTCATAGTACCTTTCAAGGGAAGAGACAATGCTAGTGGAGTAATTTATACTAAAAATTAATTTTTAAGTATAAATTTTTTTACTTTTATCCATTATATTAATGGGAGGCATAAAAATGAAAAAAATATTTTTAATTCTATTAGGAAGTCTTTTAATATTTACAGGTTGTGGCAATAAAATGAATACACCAACTGCACGAGTTGAAGAATTCTTAGGCAAATATCAAAAAATGGATAATGAAGTATTAGATCAATTAAAAAGCATTATTGATGAAGACAGTAGCATGTCAGATGAACAAAAAAAAGAATATCAATCACTTTTAGAAAAGCAATATCAAAATTTATCATATAAGATAAAGGATGAAAAAATTGAAGATGATACAGCTACTGTAGATGTAGAAATAGAAGTATATGATTATGCAACATCAATTAGAAATTCTCGTGAATACTTTAGAGAACATCGTGATGAATTTGAAAACACAAAAGAAACCATAGACGAAGAAAATCCTTTAGACAATGATGGCAATAATACAACTGATAAAGATGAAAATAATGCTGATAGTGATTCTACAAATGATGAAAATGGTAGTTTAATTGATACCTTGAGTGAATTTATTGATTACAAAATAAAAGAATTAAAAAATGTAACAACCAAAGTAAAATATGATATTACTTTTAATCTTACTAAGGAAGATGATAAATGGGTAATAGATGATTTAAGTGATATTGATAGACAAAAAATTCATGGTTTATATGAAGATTAATATAATTAATTAAAAAAATACAAAATATGGAAAAAGTAACTTTTAATTTCCATATTTTTTTGGTATAATTTAGTAGAATAGAGGGTGATTGTGTGCTAGGAAGTATCAAAGAAATTATTGATAATAGCGTTATTATAAAACTTAGCATTAATATTAATGAACAACCTAACCTAGTAAATATCCACGTCGTTTTTGATGATGGCTCACCCAGAAAAGTTGTTGGCGAAATAGCTAACGTTACTCAAACAGAAATGACAGTTACTATTGTTGGTGAAATAAATAATAATATTTTTACACCGGGATCAAGTGCTAAGCCCTCTTTTAGATCTTCTATCCGAATTATAGAGGCAAATGAATTGCAACTACTATTAGGACCACAAGAGATAGTTGCAGGAAAAACCAATTTCGGAACAAGCAATGTCTATGAAGGATATAAAATTAATATTGATATAAATGATTTTTTTAATACGCATTTTGCTATTTTAGGAAACAGTGGTGCCGGTAAAAGTTGTACAGTTGCCTCAATTTTACAGAAATTATTTACTAGTACCAAAATTCCACCTATAAATTCAAATCTTTTTTTCTTTGATGCCTACGGAGAATATACTAGTGCCTTCAGCAAACTTCATGATATTAATCCAGCTTTAAATTATAAATCATATACCACTAACATAGTTGATCCAGAATGTGACATTTTAAGAATACCACCTTGGTTATTAGACGTTGATGATTTAGCTTTACTCCTAGATGTAACAACTCCTTCTCAAATTCCAATGATAGAAAAAACCCTAAAATTAGTACCTATCTTAACGGGAAAAAGCGAAAATGTCATGAAAAGAAAAAATGATATTATTGCCCGAGCCTTACAAGACATATTACTATCTGGAAATGATTCTACCAAAATAAGGGATCAAGTCGTTGGTGTTTTAACAAAATTTAATACTCCAACATTAAATCTTGAAACTCCAATCGTTCAACCTGGTTATACCAGAACCTTTAAGCAATGTCTTTTCGTAGATAAAACAGGAAAAATGCAAGAAATAGAATTAGTTGTAGAATTTGTACGTGGCTATATTTTAGATACCGTTGATGATGTTAGTCCTAATGAATTAAATCCATATTATACACTATCTGATTTAGAATCAGCTATGGATTTCGCTTTAATTAGTGAAGGAATTTTAAAAAGTAACAAGGTCTTTGATTATGCCAATATAATAAGTGTTAGACTTCATACTTTAGCAACAGGTGATTATAAGCATTATTTTGACTACAAAGATTATGTAGATAAAGATCAATATATAGAAGATTTAATGACAAATGAAAAACATGAGAAATGTCAAATAATAAATTTTAATATTAACTACGTTGATGATAGATTGGCCAAAGTATTAACAAAAATATTGTCACGTATGCTTTTCTTAAAATCTAGTGCGACGAAACCTAGAGGAAGTCGGGCCTTTCATATTATTATAGAAGAGGCACACCGTTATGTTCAACGTGATAGTGATTTAGAAATACTAGGCTACAATATTTTTGAACGTATCACTAAAGAAGGACGTAAATATGGTATTTTCCTAGCCCTAATTACTCAAAGACCAAGTGAATTATCTGATACTTGTATATCACAATGCTCTAACTTTGTTGTATTAAGAACCTTACATCCTAAAGATTTAAACTATATAAAAGAAATGGTTCCCGATATTTCTTCAGAAATAGTTTTACAACTTAAAAACTTAAAACCTGGAAACTGCATTGCTTTTGGTTCTGCCTTTAAAGTGCCAATTCCTATGTATATTGATTTACCTAATCCAAGGCCTTTAAGTAATAATGTCAACTTAAATGATGTTTGGTATCAACAAGCCAGTCAAACTAAAACTATGCAACCAGGAGCTAATCCTTCTGAATTAGATAAATACATGGCTACTTATCAAACAATGTCACCGGGTCAAAATACTGTATCACCTGGTCAAAACATAAATTCACCACAAGTACAATATACAAATCAAATACAACAAAATAATGCTAATTCAATGCAAAATCGCTTTATTCAAACTCAAGCACCTCTGAAACAAGAACCATCACAACCTATAAAAATAGAAGTTAATACAGTGACTAGCTAATAAAACTCAAATGAAAAGTTAAATTTCAGAAAATAGGATCAAGTAGAATTTGTAAGACTAAATTGGTAGAAATAGTA
>CANQEF010000109.1 GCA_947594675.1 uncultured Bacilli bacterium | reverse complement strand
ATGAACACCTTTTTCATTTTTTAAATAACCATATGCATAAGTACCTCTTACTAGAAAAGAGACACTTTTAATACCAGTTTCTTCACCCTCTTGATAGGAAAGAAGTTGCATTTTATATTTTTTCTTTTCTACATATCGAGTATACATTCTATATAACATTAGTGCCCAGTCACAAGCCTCTGTTCCTCCGGCACCAGAATGAATTTCAATGATGCAATTATTTTTATCGTATGGACCATTTAAAAGTAATAATATATTTAATTCAGATACTTTTTTACTAATTATATTGCTCTCTTCTTGCAATTGTTGTTGTAGGGATTCGTTTGGTTCATCTTGTAAAAGTAAAAGCATTTCTAAATCATTTTCTATTTGTATTTTTAATGATTCAATAGAGTTTATAGTTTCTTTTAATTCATTTATTTCTTTAAGAATTTTTTCAGCGTCTTTATTGAGCCAAAATGTTTCTTCTTCGGTAGTTTTTTGTAAGTTACTTAATTCTATCTTTTTATTTGATATGTCAAAGTGACCTCCAAAGATTATTTATGATATTTAAATTGTCTGTTAATATTTTTTTTAATTCATTATTATCCATTGCATTTCCGTCCTTTCTCTTTTTGTTCTAATAATTCTTTCTATTAATAGGATAACATATTTTTGAAATTTTATAAATTTAATGATGCATATTTTTTGGTTATTTACATATATTACTAGTGAGGAAGGTTCACTGTTTAATGTGAAGATCCTCTGTATATAGATTTGGAGCTTAAAAAGCTCCTTTTTTTATGTTCATAAAATTAGCATGCTATTTTTAACTATAATCTAAAACGATATATTTTGCATAATGTAATGAAAATATGTTAGCTAAGAATCTGCAGCTATATTTTTATTAGTTATTACTGCCTTTAATTTATGTTTCATTATTTTTTTGTATTTACAAAAAAGTACTCATTATTAAATGATATCTTTTTTTAAAATATTTATGGTAATTTCGATAACTTTGTCAAGCTCACCATCTTTTTTATATCTATGATCTGCACCTTCTATTTGATACATAGTACAATCATGACAATTAGAAAATTTTATTGAATCTTCAATAGGTACAACATCATCTTCTGTTCCATGTATTATAGATATATGATTCAATTTCTTATCAGAGTATAGTTTTAATAAATCATTTTCTTTTAGTTGATTTACAAATTTCTCTGTTATTTTTATTATTCTTTCAAATCCATAATTAAAATAATGATATTTTAACAACTCATTTTTCATATTTTCAGTTAATAAACTGTTTATAACAACATTATACATTTTAATGGCAGGACTTCTTAGTATTATTTTAGTAAAAGTATTTGGATAATAATAATTATATAAAAGGGTCAAATAACCTCCAAAGCTAGTTGAAAAAGCAACCAAATTATAATTTTCATTTTTTGCTTTTAAATATTCAATAATACTATTTAAATCTGATAAGCAATTTTCAATTGTTAAATTAAATCCATCTGTTTTGCTTTCTCCATGTCCTGGCCAATCAAATTTTATTAAGCCAATTCCTAATTCAGATGCAATTTGTTCAAGTAAACTGATACATCCACTTTCCTTATCTCCTGCAAAGCCATGCATAGCTACTATAACTGTGCTACAATTTTTTGGAATATTCTCTTTATAAGGAATATTATATCCATTTTTACCTTTTAATTCCATTATGCGCTCCTCCTAATTTCAGTTTGTAATTTGTTCATATCCATGCTTTGTTGATATACTGTAGTTAAAGACATTGCAATAGATTCATCTAAAATGTATTGAATTTCAGGAGTGATAGAAATTTTTCTTAAATCTAATCTTCCATTTTCATCTAAAATTTGAGGATAGTTTTTTCTTATGTATTCAAGTGGCGAAACAGCCATTTTACCATCTCGTGATGTAAATTCAAAAAATTTTGGACCTAATCCTGTTGGACCAATTTTTTCTCTGCAAAAATCCTCATCAGGTACTGTATATAAGAGACTTGCTTGATAAGCAGTTAGACTCCATTGCTTTTCTGGCTCAGAACAACTTCTTTTTCTTTCTGGATCAATTACTCTAATTAATCCTTTCTCGTTAATGACTCCAGCAACATAATGACAAACGACTTGGTTTCCCTTTAATAGTTTTGAAATTATTGGTGTAGCCTCATATCCTTTAAGATTTAGTAATAAACAGCATGTTTCTGCAAATCCAACACAATTTGAACCATCATCGGTACAAAGTAATCCATAAGCTGTCCTTCCAGCTAATCGCTCATCAGGAAATGCTTTTGTATTTTCATCAATTCCACTTGAGTAGTAACTATTAAAATTGCATGGCATTTCAGGAAAACCTTCGGCAATTATTGCCTCAATTCTATCTGTTATTGGTAACTCTAAATGTAATGAATCGATTTTTTCCAACATTATTTCGATGGCTGTGTATAGTATTTCTAATTTTTCAGGTGTGTAAAACGGTTGGCCTGTTGAATCATTAAAAGAAAAAGCTGGATGTGATAAAGTTGTGTTAATTATTTCTTTTTGTTCTATAGTTAACATGGTTTACTACCCCTCCAATATTTTTGTTTAATATTTCCTTGAAATTCTTGCTGATAAAAAATAGGGTTGCTAACATTTTTAACACATATCTTATCAATGCCTGATTCAATTTGCGTTTGTCCAACTTCAGATAACATAGCTTTTTTGCTATTTATATTAAAATTAGGATATGAAACCATATCAAAAATTAAAATAGTATCAAAATCTTTGGCTACCTTAAAAGCACACACACCTAATAGTTTATTATCTTTTGTACAGAAAACAAAATTAACATTTTCATCCAATACATATCTTTCATATATTTTTTTGTCAGTAATTTTTAATAACTGATAAAATAAATTTTTTACATTTGGGTATTTTAATGTATTTACTATAACATATTCATTATCATTAGAAGGATTTTTCCAATCATTTGAATTTGGAAGGCTGACGTCATAGTAATTAAAATCACTATCATATTGGTGTTTTGTAAAAAATTCATAGTTGTTATTATTTAAAATAGGAACACCCATATATAAACTTGTTTTGTCAGTCTTATATCCCAATAAAATCTCTTTAAATCCAGCATCTTTTATCCTTTCCTCAGAATCTAATAAAAGTTTTGTACCATATCCTCTTTTTTGAAAATCTGGTTTTACACACAATAGGCTAATACAATTTTCTCTAACTATGGAATAGCCTATTAAACTATTATTTTCATTGTAAGCTTTTATAACATTCGCATCATTAATATCTAATTTTTTTTCAAATTCTTCTTTTGAAATTAATGATGATGGAAAGCACTCTGTAAAAATATCAAATAAATCTTTAATCACTTTTCTACCTCCATCTATATTTACATCTATTGTAAATATATCATGTTTTTTGGTTTTTGTATATGCTTTTATTTTTATTGTTTTTTCATGTAAATACTCTCAAAAACTTATTTAATCGTTATTTTTTAAAACAAAATACTTAAAATTTAAAACAAGAAAAAAACTCGTTTTTGTTTCTTTCTACACACATTATGCTATATTATGTTAAAAGGAACATGCTTTTGTTTCTTTATAAAAATTAAAAAATGTTAACAAATTCTCTTCGTTAACATTTTTTAATTTCAAATGATTTTTTACTATATATTTAGAAATATCTCTTTTCTCAACATATACTTATTATAACTCATTAAAAACTCCTCTTACAATAATTCTAAATATTTATTTAACATTTCTATGTCTAATCCATTTATCAATTCGTGATTTTATCCCGGAATATAACTTTTTTTCACTCTCATATTTTATCACATAGTTGTAAATTGTTATTTAATTTTTTTATAAGTTCTTTTTTTCTTTCACTAACAGAAACGTTATGAGAATGATTATATAAACTAATCATATTAGCACATATACTAATACCATATAATGCTCCTTGTACAAATTCTACAATATTAGGT
>CANQEF010000108.1 GCA_947594675.1 uncultured Bacilli bacterium | reverse complement strand
AACAAAAAAACTTCATTTTCCCTTATAATAATTGGAAAAAAATGAAGTTTTTAATTATTTAAAGTGTCAAACTCGGGAAGCTTTAAGTCAATCTACCTAATTTCTTTTAAGAGATTAGGTATTTTTGTTAATTGGCGATTGTGATATAATTAATTTGTATGTTATTGATGAAATAAGTCTTCAAAGAAGATTTATGTGTAAATATCAAGTGCATCCCGAACTTGACTGTGGCACAAGCTGCAATCAAAGAAAAGCAAGGTAAATAATAATTTGAAAGGTGAATATACTCAACTTTGGAGTTTTTTGACTTTTTCTTGATTTTATGGTATAATTAGCCTGATTTTAGGGGTGTATTATGGAAGAGTTAATAAATGAGACAATAGCATTTATTGAAAAGTGTGATAATGATTTTCTTAATAATTTATTTTTATCAGAAAATGCTAAAAAAGCTAGAGAATATTTAGTTTTACTAAAGCAATTAGAAAAACAAAATAATTCAACTATTTTAAATGCTACAATTAAAAAGTTAGATTTTATTGTTAAGCAGATTGATGCTATTAATTATCATACTTCTAGCAATGAAAGTGTTTTAAATTTAGTTTCATTAAGTGTTACTGATTACATAATTAATCTTGTTAAAAATAAACATTTAGTTGATCCTTTATTAATAGCTAGATATGTCTACATCGAATTGGGTAAAGTTTTATATTATGATATTTCTTATGTTAAGCAAAAAGATACTTCTGTAAAGAGAAAAATATGTGATGCATCTGTTAATGCTAAAAAGGAAAAAATATTCTCATATGTTGTATGTACTCAATGGTTACAATTGTATAGTTATATACTAAAACAGTTTGGAATGGATGTTATAAAAAGAAATATGCCTAATCAAGACCATGTATGGGGTGAAATACAAATAGACGATAAAAATATTATAACGGTAGATGCAACAGATTACATAAATTCTTCTATCGATTTGAGCAATGCCAAGTCTATGAGTCCTACAGTTGGTTTTGCTGTTTTACCTAAGAAGTATTCGAATATTAAACTATATGATATATTTAATAATTATCAAAATAAAGACTTAGCTAATGAAATTATGCAATATTATAAATTAAACAAAGATTTAGATATTACACTAAAATATATAACTAAAAAAGGTTATCCAGTTGAAAGAATAATTAAAGAAAATGAATTATTTCATCATTCTAATGAAATAATTAAAAGTCCTTCTGATATTGATTATTTCCTAAATAGTACAAAAGATTTTTTTAGAAAATTGAAGATTCCTAATAATATGGATGGCTATGAAATTTTTGCTTATTACGATATGTTTATTAAAAATTTGCCTTTAAATATAAGAGCTAATGTATCTGAAGAAACAGTATATGTAGATTCGTTTTCTTATAAAATTAAAAAATTACGTAAACAGTTTTTGCATGCTCCTAGAGAATATTTAAAATATTTAGATGGTCTCATTTATAGTAGATATTATAAATACTTATCTGAAGAAGAAAATAATACTTTTTTAGATCAAATGAAAAATGGTATTTTAAATGGTGAGCAAGTAAGAGATTTAATAGCTAAAAATGAATTGGTAATTGCTGAAATAAATAGAAATATTAATTTATACTATGCTATAAACAAATTACAAATCTTTGAACCTATGACTGCTGAAACTGTAGGTATTCAACTTTATGAGCCTATGATGGGAATGAAAGCTTTTGAAACACAAGAAGATTATAATGAATTTAAAAAAACTATATTGTTAAAATGATCCTAATTATATCTTTTTTATTACGAAATAAAAACAACTGCCTTTATCTAATTCAGATTTAACACCATATTCATAATTGTGAAGTTCTAGGATATTTTTAACTATCGATAATCCTAATCCTGTACCATAAAGATTCCTTCTATGCTTTTTTTCACTTTTATAATATCTGTCCCATATATAGGGGATATCTTCTTTTTTTATACCTTTACCACTATCAATAATTTCAATGCAAATATCTTCTGTAGTTGAAGTAACTTTTATAGTTACTGTTAAATCATCTCCAGTATAATTAATAGCATTATTTATAAGATTATAAATGACTTGCTCAATTTTCTTTTTATCAGCTTGGATAATAAGTTTCTTTTTGTTACATAAAAAATTAAATTTATAATTATCTAATTCTTGGAATACTTTATATTTTTTTAATACTTCCTTTATTAAGGAAACTAGGTCAAATTCTTCAAAATTAAGTTTTTCAATATTAGACTGCATGCTAGATAAAACTAAAATATCATTAACTAAGATAGTCAATCTATCGGTTTCTGCTATAATAGTATTCATATCTTCTTTTTGTTTGTTAGGCTTGTCTTTATGCAAATCAATACTCATTTCAGCATATGCTTTAATCATAGTTAAAGGTGTTTTTAAGTCATGAGAAATATTTGCCATTAAGTCTCGTCTAAGCTCTTCAGTTTTGCTTAATTCATCTCTAGCATAGTTTAAAGTAGTTGCTAACTCATTTAATTCTTTAATCTTACTATCTTCAAAAACAACTTTAAAATCCTTCTTAGCTAATTGTTTGGCAGCTTTATTTATCTTTATAATTGGTTTAGAAATGTGATTAGAAATAAAATATGATAAAATAAAAGATAATAATAAGACTACAAAAGTTACTAATATTAGTTGTTTTCTAATTATTTTGGTTGTTTGATCAATGGGTTCAATTGATGTATTAATAAATGCATACTTATCATCATTTATTTTAATGGCATAGACAAGTATTTCATTATTAAAACGTGTATTAATAAGATTATATGTTTTTTCAGAAACATTATCTCTTATAAAGTCTAATTTATAATTAGAGGTCTTATCTGAATTATTTAAACAGCTTTTGCCGAAGAAACTAGATGTATATAATGAGTAAAAATTTTTATCAATAATTTCAATACAAACTTCTTTTTCTAATGCTAAATTATTTATTTTGTCTTCAAAATTATAATTATTAGAATTTTTCTTTACATATGCAGCAACAGTTTTTATATCACTTGTTTTGACTGATTTGTAATAAGTATCTAAAAATAAAACTTGAAATAACCATAAAAAGCCTAATATTAATATTGAAAATAGTAAAAAGTACTTCCATATTTCTTTATTAATACTATTCTTCATTTTCAACATATTTATAGCCAACTCCTCGTACTGTAACTATATTATTACGATAATCTAATAAATTATTTCTAAGCATTTTGATATGAGTATCAACTGTTCTATCATCTCCAAAGAAAGAATATCCCCATATTTTTGATAATAATTGTTCTCTACTAATAGCTATTCCTTTATTTTTTACGAGAAAACATAAAAGTTCAAATTCTTTAGGTGTTACGTTTATTATTGTATTATTGATTTTAATTGTATGAGCAGAATAGTTTATTTCTAATGACTTATATTTATATATTATAAAATTGTTTTTATCATATCTTTTCCAAACAGCTTTTATCCTAGCAATTAATTCTTTAGGTGAAAAAGGTTTAGTTAAATAATCATCAATTCCTAAATCAAAGCCTAATAATTTATCGAATTCTTGATCTCTAGCAGAAAGAATAATAGTGGGTATTTGCTTTTCTTTAGGTAATTCTTTTAGCATGGAGAAACCATCCATTTCAGGCATCATTATATCTAATATTAATATATCATAGTTTTTACTCAAAAGTAATTGTAGGGCTTGTCTGCCACTATCAGCTTCTTCTACATGATATCCTTCATTAAGACAATATTCTTTTATTACAGAACGAATCATTTTTTCATCATCTACAACTAAAATCTTCATAAGTTAATTCACCTCTAAGATATATTATAATACAATAAATGTGTAAGTTACGTGAAAAAGGAAAAATTGTGGAAAATCTCCACAATTTTTTTGTTGACAAATTAGGACGGGGGGGGGGTATAATCATATTATAAAATAAGGAAAATGTGTATAATTGGTGGTCGAAAAATGAAAAGAAAAATTAATCTTTTTTTGATGCTTTCCATAGTTTTTGTAGTGGCTTTAACAAGTATTGGTTATTCTGTTTTAAATAGGGAATTAAAAATAACCGGAGAATTAGCTTATAGGACAGAGGAAGATATTAGAA
>CANQEF010000107.1 GCA_947594675.1 uncultured Bacilli bacterium | reverse complement strand
ATAAATGATATCATGAAAATATTAGGTTTTAATTCAATTTTATTATATGTAAAAGTTGATGAAACAGATACTTGGCATAGGGCGACACCTCTTACAGCTAATCATGTAGTTGTTACTTTAAAGGATAATAGCGATGAATATTTATTTGATGCTTATAATAACTTTGTCTTTAGAATAGTAAACCATGATTTAGAACCAGTAGAATTAAAAATTATGGATGATACATTAATGACTAAATATCCGGATAATAATGTAAAAGAAATTGGGTTAGTACTCAAAAAATATTATAAATTACGGGAATTAGTTGTAGATTATATATATGATTATAGTTATTAAATAGAAGTTGTCGTACTCCTTCCTTTAGGGCATCATTGACGAATCTATTCAAATTTTTTTTAGAATATTGATATAAAAAGATAACCCCCTTAGGTTATTTTGATACACTTGTCAAAATATCTAGGGGGTTAATTATTTTGTCAAAGACAAAATTATAGTGTATAATATTTTTTGGTGAGAACATGAAATTAATAACTTTTCAATCGTTAGATGCTTTAAAAAGTTTAATTAATAAAGGGTATTTAGAGTGTAATGAAAAATATATTGATGTAAAAAAAGCAGGACCTACATATCAATGACTGTTAGAAAAAATGAATCAATCATTAGAAAACAAATATAAAGTTAAATATCCTATTTGGTGTTGGGTGAGATGTTACAATAATATTTGACCTCCTAAACATGAAGGAGAGATTTATTACTGACTTTAGACGATATTCTTTTCTACTTAGTAACACATATATTCCATTTCATTAAAAGATAAAGAGCAATTTGATAATAAATTAGAAAAAGGAAAACATCATTTATCAAAATATATTGCAAGTAGTTGTTTAAGTGAAATAATAAGGCAGTTAGAATATAAGTGTTTATGGGAAAGTAAGAAATTAATAAAAATAGATACATATTATCCAAGTAGTCAAATATGTAGTATATGTGGTAATAGAAAAAGGTAACTAAAGAACTTAAATATAAGAAGTTTAATTAGAGGTGTATTAAATTGAATCATGATTTAAAAATAATAAAAAAGAAGTATGGGGAAGAAATGGCAAAATTGTGTAGAAGTGTTTTTTCAACTTTATTGGAAACAGATGGATTGTTGCCTAAATTACTCATGGATAATTTTGAACCTAATCATAGTTTGTATGATGATATTACTAATCAGAAACTTGAATTATCCTTTAAGGATTATATTTATAATTTAGTTGATACAGAAAATAATAATAAAATTAAGACATATAAAACGCCAAAAGAATTATTGAATGATGCTGGTTATGATTTGTATGAATGTAAAAGTGAAGAGGAGATACAAAGTTTTAAAAAGTATTATTCTAAAGGAGAAGAGTTGTGTACATTTAGGGGAAGAAGATTGGATAATAGTATAGTTTTTTTTGCAGTTAAAAAGGATGTTGAAAATATAAAAAGAGAAGACTATAAAAATCCACAAAGACAAGATAAATATAGTACGAGTGTAATGAGTATTCAGTTTACAAGGGATGGATCTCACACTTTATCTATAATAAGTAGATATAATCATACAGTAAATAATCCAAACTCAACATTTTCAAATAATTTGGATAATATAATTGCTGGTTTAACAGAAAGCTTTGAAAAAGAATATGGATTGATTCAACAGCATAAAAATAATGGTTTTCAATTAAAAGGATATGTTAGGGCCTCTGATGGAAAATATTATAAATACAATTATGAAGTAAATAATAGATTCTTTTGTCCCAATAATATAATTATAGATGATTTTCAGGTAAAAAAATATGAACCAGAAAAATATATTGTATTTGATTATTTTATATTAGATTTAGTAAATAAAGAAATAAAGTTGTATGATGTAGAAGATACTTTTGTTAATACTATAAAAGATGTAGAAAAGATAGAGATAGAAAAAAATAAAAAGCAAAAAGAAATAAGAATAAAAGAAAAAAATCATCAAGATATAAAAATAGTATTAGATGAGAATAATAAAATGATAAAGCTATTGAATCCTAATGTGGAAGTTATAGAAAATGGTTTTCTAAGTAATAATAAATTTTTGCAAGAACTTAGCCTTCCAAATTTGAAAAAAGTGGGAAATGA
Source organism: uncultured Bacilli bacterium (assembly GCA_947594675.1). The sequence goes on along the minus strand of CANQEF010000107.1, from coordinate 2,017 downwards.
CTTTTTATATTCCAATAATTTATTGTCTAGGATTAACTTTCCTAATTTAAAGGAAGTAGGAGATTACTTTCTCTATTTAAATAATTCTATGGAGGAGTTAATTTTTCCTAAATTAGAAAAAGTGGGCGATAATTTCTTAGCTATTAATAAAACTTTAAAGGTATTGGACTTTCCAAATTTAAAGAAAATAGAAGATTCCTTTTTATATTGGAATGAGTCTTTACAGTCGATAAATTTTCCAAGATTAGAAGAAGTTGGAGAAGATTTTTTGAATTGCAATAAGGCTTTAGAAAGTTTAAGTCTTTTAAATTTGAAGACAGCAGGAAATAATTTCTTACAAACTAACTGTGTGTTAAAAGAAGTATGCTTTCCTAAATTAGAAGAAGTGGGAAATAATTTCTTAGGACTTAATAAATTTTTAAAATTATTAAATCTTCCAAAACTAAATAAGATGGGCGATAACTTTTTATTTCTTAATAAGATTTTGGAGCAAATAATTATTCCAAATTTAAAAGAAGTAGGAGATGACTGTTTTTTTTGCAATGAAAGTGCTCAAATATTATTTTTTCCAAAATTGGAAAAAGTTGGTAATAAATTTTTAGGATTAAATTCAACATTTATGGAAAATGATTATAAAAATAAAATAAAGCAGCTAAAAGCTTAATGCTTTATTTATTTGGCAAGTGTTTTTTTGAAAAACTGATGTAGTATTTGGAATAGTAAATCTATGAAGGAACAATTTATTTCGTCTCACAAGAGAAAAATCGTTTATATTATTTTATTAGTCATAGTTTTTTCTTTTCTAATTAATTTCTTTAATTTAAAAAATAACTTAAATTTATACTAAACTTTACATAATTGTATAGTGAAATTGCTAGTAAGTAGTCTTTTTATGTAATATAATTAGGTAAAAGGAGAGAGCTTATGATAAAATTAAAAAACGTTTCTAAGTTTTATTATAGTAGGGGTGTTATTGCTTCTGGTTTTGTTAAAGTTAATTTAGAATTTAATTTAGGGGAATTTATTGCAATAACAGGCGAAAGTGGTAGTGGTAAAACAACTCTTTTAAATGTCATAGGTGGTCTAGATACTTATGAGGAAGGAGAAATGTACATTAATGGTTTGGAAACAAGTCATTATGTTACAAAGGACTGGGAAAAGTATCGAAGAGAATATATTGGCAATATTTATCAAAACTTTAATTTAATAAATAGTTATACAGTTTATCAAAATATAGAATTAGTTTTAACTTTAAATGGTGTTAGTAAAAAAGAAAGAAAAGAGAAAGTTTTAAAATTACTTAAAGATGTTGATTTATTGGAATTTAAAAGAACAAAAGTTTCTAAATTATCAGGAGGTCAAAAACAAAGAGTTGCAATTGCTAGGGCATTAGCTAAAGATACACCTATTATTTTGGCAGATGAACCTACTGGAAATCTTGATAAGAAATCAGCTTTAAGTATAATTAAGTTATTAAGTGAAATTGCTAAGGAAAAGCTAGTTATTATTGTAACTCATAACTATGAACAAGTTGAAGAATATGTTACTAGAAAAATTACTATGCATGATGGTAAAGTTTTAGAAGATAAGAAAATAAAGGATTATAGTGAAGTAATTAATTATGAGAAGGCCTCTTTAAATAATATAAAATTTATTGATAAAATTCATCTAGGTGTTAGAAATACTTTTAATATTATTCCTAAATTCGTTTTATTATTTTTAGTTTATGCTTTTATAGTCGTTAGTTTAATGACTGAGTATGCCGCTTTTAGAAAAGAAGAGTATGAAGCTTTAAAAGATGGATATAATTATATTTTTAGTAATACTGATGATAAAAGAATTATTGTTAACAAAAAAGATAAGTCGCCTTTTTCTAGTGAAGAAATTGCTAAAATAAAAAAGGCTAAAAATGTTGATTATGTGTTAGAAAATGATATTTTGGCTCTAGGATTTCTAGTGTGAAGTAAAAATAGTAAAAATGACATGCGAAAAAAAGAGAAACAAGAATTTCTAGAGT
>CANQEF010000106.1 GCA_947594675.1 uncultured Bacilli bacterium | reverse complement strand
TGGAGCATAGCGGGATCGAACCGCTGACCTCCACGGTGCAAACGTGGCGCTCTCCCAGCTGAGCTAATGCCCCAATTACTAACTTCTTTTCAGTCAGCAATAAAATTATAGCATAGCCTTTTTTTTAAAGTCAATAATTTTTTAGATATTTTTGAATATTTTTGCTAGAAAAGTATCTTCCCACATATAATTATCATTTATTTTTAACAAATGTTTTTTATTGCGATAAAATTTTTTATAATCATTTATTATCTTAGTATCTTTGAAATTATAGTCTTTCAAATATCTTTCTAAAAGCAATTTTTCGTAGCAATAATTAAAATTCTTATACTCTTTTGTTATTTTATAAAGAAGAAATATAACTACAAGTAGAAAATTAAAATTAAGATTATTTATATTTAAAAATATGATTAAGATAGTGAAAACATAACTTATAATCATAGATGCATAATAACTGGTTTTAAAACAAAATATCCCTGATAAAAAAATATTTATTAGTTTTCCACCATCTAGAGGGTATATTGGCAATAAGTTAAAAAGCAAAATTCCATAATGATAAAAATTTATTATTTCAGTATATCTATAAAGACAGTTTTTTAAAAATAAATAAGCTAATATTTGAAATATTGGTCCCATTATTAAAATTAAAAATTCCTTTAGTAAAGAAATATTTTGGTCCATATTAAATTTTGATATTCCACCTAAAGGATATAGATATATCTTTACAACATCTATTTTTAATAATTTAGCTGCTAAAAAGTGGCCTAATTCATGAATTACTAATAAAAAACTTATTATAAAAAATGGGATAAAAGAGGCTGTCAATATTGCTATCAAAGCAAATAAATAGACGAAGATATTTATTTCAAAGTAATTAAATATATTTTTTATAGTCAAGATATTGTCCATCTTTTTGGAAAACTAAATAAAATTTATTTGATTTAGCTTCTCCTAACAATTTTCCTTTTTCTACATAATCATATAGTTTAATATTAGTTATATTTACATTAGCATAAGTTACATCTATTCCATCTATTTGTTCAATTACAATTGCATCTCCATAACCTTCTTTTTGGCCAATAAAAACTACTATACCACTTTCTAATATTGGTACCATATAATTGTTTTTAACTTCTAAAGCTACTCCATCAAGATAGGCCTCTTCATTAATAAAAGCAAGTTTTTCATCAAAGACAGCACTGTCTTCTTTAACAATCTTTTCAATAGCTAGGATGTTACCAAAATATTTTTCATATAATTCTTTGGCTTTTGTAAATTTAAATGTTTTTTCATAAATATTTTTAATAAAAGTTGGTTTCAAATTGGGATCTTTTTTTATTAGTATTAGGCCAATTAAAAAAATTATTATAGTTAATAAAAAGCGAGTTAAAAAATTACGAACACTTCTTTTTAATACTAGTTTTTTCTTTACTGTTTTTCTTTCCATAAATAAAATCTCCTTTAATAAATTATATTCATTAAAGAAGACTTTATGATTAATTAAGATAAATCCTTTTGTATTTCTTAGGAATAATTTCTATAAGTGAGTAGAACATACAAGCAAATATAATATTTAATAATAATGAGTGTGTAATCTTATACAAAACTTTTGTAAATGTAATAGGAACAAGTTTAAACACTAATATTATTAAAGCTGTTATCGATTCATAGAAAGTTATTAAAGCAATAGTTAGAAAAATTATTTTTATAAAGCTGTATCCTATATTTTTATATAAAAAACTAATTAATAAACCACATAAAAAGAAAAGTATGGCATTAAGAAATAATAAATTTGTATAGAATAAATCATATAAGAATCCAGTTATAATTATAGTTAGATAGTACTTGGATTCTTTTTTACGATATAAGGGGTAAACTACTAAAATGGCAGTTAATGTTAATAATGGAGTAAATAAAGATAGGCAGTTTGGCAAGAATGGTAAATAATTAGTAAGGATACCATCTAAAACAAAAGAAATTATTAAAATAATTATAGATAACATTATTTTTTCTCCTTTAAAATAGTTACGTAGTGAATATTATTAAAATCTTGCTCTGTCTTAATGTAAATTATTTTACTTAAGTCATACTTGTCATCTTCTATTTTTTCAACTGTTCCAATAAAAATCCCGGCAGGAAATAATTCTCCCAAACCACTAGTTACAACAGTATCATCTTTTTTTACCTCTGTTGTTTTGTCAATGCCAGTCACTTTTATTAATCCGCTTTCTTTGTCATAGCCATTTAAAATAGCATAATTATCGGTATTGTTGGTTTTAATTGAAACACTAACTTTAAAGTTAATATCATCTGATGTAATAAGTTTTAATTCACTTGAATTATTTGAAACTTTAGATATTTTTCCTAAAAGACCATTCTTAGTTATAACAGCCATATTTTCTTTAATGCCATTTTTTTTGCCTTTATCTAAAGTAATTGTATTAAACCAATAACTTTTGTTACGAGATAAAATAGTAGCGTTTTCAATTGAATATTCTGTTAAAGTTCTATTCAAATTTAGAGTGTTTTTCAACTCTTCAATTTCTTTTTCTAAAGAAGCATTTACATTCTTTTGAATAAGATAACTTTCATTTTGATTAACCTCTTTTTTAGAAGAAATAGCTGTGAATGGATACATAATAACTTTCTCAATAGTCATAGCTATATCTTTTAAAAAAGATTCCGTTGTTGTATAAGTTCTATTCAACACAACAGATAGGGATAAAAAGAGTACTATTATTATAGTAACAATTATAATTAGTACTTTACTATTAATTTTTTTATTTCTTTTATACATATATATCACCATTACTTTTATATTATAGTATAATTTTTTTCTATAAACAATTATAGATTTAAAATTTCATTGTGCTCGTAAAAACTAAAGAAATTATCTTCACCAATGATAATATGATCTAATATAGGAATTCCTTGAATTTGACCAGCTTTCATTAAATTTTCAGTTAACAATATATCTGCTTTAGATGGAGTTAAATCATTAGATGGATGATTATGCAAGCAAACAATACTCGCTGCACTTAGTAGATAAGCCTCTTTAAATATTTCTCGTGGATGAATTGTACTTTGGTTGATAGTTCCCATAAAAAGGAGTTTTTTCTCTATAAGATTTTGTTTAATGTCAAAGTAAAGACAGTAAAATAACTCTTGCTTTTTATTATAAAATAAATCCTTGGTAGCTAGGAATATTTCTCGTGCATTTTTTAAGTTAGAAAGTTTTTCTCTTTTAGCTGTATATATTCTTTTTCCTAATTCAATAGCTGCTATTAATTCTTGAGCCTTTACTTCGCCTATTCCTTTGATAGTTTTTAATTTGTTTACTGAAAGATCTTTCATACTATATAAATCATATTTATTAAGTATTTCTATTGCTAAATCAAGAGCACTTAAATTTTTGGTACCCGTCTTAAGTATTATTGCTAATAATTCTTTATCTGTTAAATTATTTACTCCCACTTGAAGAAGTCTTTCTCTTGGTCTTTCTTTAGTAGGAATATCTTTTATTTTATAATTACTCATAAACACCTCTATATTATTATTATCAATAAAAGACAAATTTAACCATTAATTATTTCATCATAATTAGCTAATACAACTTCTTCTATAGTAAGTATTTCTTCATCAGTATTACTTTTATTAATTAGTAAATCAAATTGAATTACATTATTATTAAACTCTTCATTATTTATAGTTTGCTCTTTTTCATAAAGATTTAAACCTTTTTCTTCATATATTTTTTTTAATTTATCAGCAATATTTTTGTCTTTTGTTATTCCTACATATACGTAGTATTTATCATCTTTAAAATCAATTACTTTTTGGTCTAGATTAATGGTATTTTTAGTAACATTTTCTTTTTTTTCATATACGCCTTCTTGAAGAAAATAAAAAGTATTATCTTTTTTTATGATATCATTTACAGAATTATAATTAAAATTACGAAATTTATTTCCTATTGTTAATCCTATTAGAATAAATATAAAACCTATTAATAATGTCTTTTTCATAATATCACCAGTTATATCTTAGCAAATATAAAATTAATATTATGTCGAAAAAAGTTAAGAATTTATCATCTTTATAATAATCTATCAATAACTTTATAAAATAACCAAATTTTTTCAAAAAAGTAAAAATCCACCCTTAAAAAGGGTGGTTTTTCTCTGAAGCCTGTAAGGCTTGACACTGGCAGCTACCATTTG